>NZ_JASJFG010000182.1:0-7946 GCF_030065375.1 Microcystis sp. M49636_WE2
TCGTACACTGTCAAAGACAAGATGAAGCGCAGACTTTAGCTTTCGCTGATTCGGCCACATCAGGAGCGAGAGTTTTTATTTGTCATGTTTACGAACAGGGGGGAAGAACTCATCTAGTTTTTTCTCTACCTTGTAGTCTGCTGATTGAATTGGCAAAATTACAGAGTGCTGAAGCTAAAAAGAATAAGTCTAATGCGGATGAAGTCATGAACAGACCACTTATTCTCCAGCACGTTAACGAGATTGCAAAGTATTTGCAAGATACGGATCAGTATATTTTGCCCCCATTCATCTTTAACTCGAATACACCGATCAAAGTTTTTACCTATGGTGCAGGTCCAGTCAAATTCGGTTATGCTGTTATGCCAATAGATGTAGAACTTTATGTTACTGACGGTCAACATCGGTTAAAAGCGATCGAAAAAGTTTTACCTGAAAAACCTGACTTGCGTAACGACAGCGTAACTGTGCTGGTAGTTCAAGAAGCAGATATGGATCAAATTCATCAAGATTTTGCCGATTGTGCCAAAAATAAACCCATCCCTCCTGCTTTATTGGCTGCTTTCGACGTTACTGATCCTCTTGCTAAGTTGACTCGGACAATTACTAAAGATTTAGTCATTTTCAATGGACGGATTGATAAAATCTCTCGTACTATCGGAAAAGACGCCAAATATATGTTTACTATGAGTCAGTTAAGAATCGGTGTCGCTGAATTTCTTTTTGGTTCATCTCGAAAACCAGTTATAGAATCTCATTCTCGTCAAAGTAAGAGTGAATTTTTGCTAATGTTAGAGAGACTGAAGATTTTTTACACAGAATTCGCCAAAAACAATGATACTTGGCGACTTTTGCTACAACCTGCATCTCAAACGGTCAATCTCAACTTGTACGATCTCAGACAACAGCGTGTGGATTTTAATACCGTTGGGTTTCAGGTACTTAGTCGAATTGGACATTTCATCTTTTTTGGACAAGAATTCACTGATTTACAGCGAGAAGCTCTAATTAAAGCACTTGCGGGTTTGGATTATACCCGTGACTCAGCTTTATGGCTAAATAGTATCGTGATTGATGATGCTGGTGCTAAAAAGATAGTTACACAGACAACAGCAGTCGATAAAGCGTTTAAAATCGCCAGAGATGCTGTACAAGAGAAAACTGGGATAATTTTAATCTAGTTTCGAGTATATTTAGAGCAATTCAGTCTTATATACCTTCTGAAATCACAAGCAGAGATCGAGCAGTTTTGCTTTATCTCTCTTTTCCTGTGACTATTGATAGGTTTTACTAATTAGACATACAGTATAGAGAGGAGAACTTTAAAAGCATATATGTAATGACCGCAATCCAAACCTCTCTACTACCGAATCGTACTATTGATGAGTTCGTAGAAGATATTAAACTACTGACTCAAGAAGTACAAAAGCTCTACTGTTTAGATGAGATTCCTTGGATTATTGGTGTTTCTTGGGGAAAAGATAGTTCAGCAGTTTTACAGTTAATCTGGAATGCGATCGCTGCTTTACCATTAGAGAAGCGACAAAAAACTATTCATGTGATCACCACCGACACAATGGTTGAAAATCCCATTGTCTCCGCATGGGTTAGAAAGTCGATGGAAAAGCTGGAAAAAGCTTCAGAAGCTCATAGAATGCCATTTAAATCACATTTACTCTATCCTGCTGTAGAAGATCGCTTTTGGAGTGGATTAATAGGTAAGGGTTATCCTGCTCCCCGTTTGAAATTTCGTTGGTGTACTGGAAGACTGAAAATTAACGCTTCTAATAACTTTATTCGTGAAGTCATCAGAAATTGTGGGGAAACAATATTAGTTTTGGGAATCCGCAAAACAGAAAGCTCTCGTCGTGCTAAGGTGATGGAAAAATTAGAAGCTAAAAGACTTCGTGAGCGTTTGAGTCCTAATGCAAATATGCCCAATTCTCTCGTTTATAGTCCGATCGAAGATTGGCGTACTGATGAAGTATGGATGTACTTAATGCAGTGGGAAAATCCCTGGGGAGGAGACAACAAAGAATTATTAGCAATGTATCGAGGAGCGACTGCGGATAATGAATGTCCCCTGGTGGTAGATACCTCCAGTCCTAGCTGTGGAAGTTCCCGTTTTGGTTGTTGGGTTTGTACTTTGGTAGATAAAGATACATCTCTGAGTATGATGGTTCAGAATGACCAAGAAAAGGAATGGTTACAACCACTCGTAGAACTTAGAAATGAATTAGACCTTTTGGATGATAGAGAGAGACGTGATTTCCGTCGTCTTGTTGGGAAAGTACAATTATTTGAAAGAAACTTAAATGGAGAAATATCGATCGAACCTATACCGGGACCTTATACTAAAAAATGGCGGGAATATTGGCTGAGAAGGGTATTAGAGGCCCAGGAGAGCGTGCGTACTAATGCCCCAGAGGATATGAAAGATATTACCCTAATTACCACGGAGGAACTCAGCGAAATTCGCCGGATTTGGAGGGAAGAAAAGCACGAATTTGATGACCAATTACCGAAGATTTATAAACAAGTGACTGGAGAAACTTTTCAAGACCCGCGACCTGGAGCGGATAATAATCTTTTGGGGAGTGAAGAATGGGATATCCTCGCGGATATCTGTGCCGAGGATTCCATGCACCTAGAATTATTGGCTAAACTTATCGATACGGAACGTCAATATTTTCTCAAAATCTCTCGCAAGGGTATTTACAAAGACCTAGAAAAATGCTTTGAGTCTAGTTCTCGTAGTAAAGAGGAAGCGATCGAAAATGCTCGTTATGTCTATGATCTAAAGAATGCCGCTCAAAGTGGCAATATTGCTCAGGTGAAAGAACAACTCAAAGAGAGTTTTAGTGAACCGGAAAAAGACCCGCAAAAACAGTTAACTTGGGCCAGTATGAAATTCCCTACAACCGATGAGGAGGAGGAATAACGGGTTTATGTAAACTGGCGATCGAGTTGACCATCAATAAAATTACTGTTTCCCGACGACGCGATGAAACCCTACCAAAAAATTCCTATTCGTGAATGTGGGGAACCCCTAGTACCTATACCCGCAGATAAGTTTGTTATCCCTTCTCCCCACGCTTACGAGAAATTAGGAGCTAATTATCGGGGTAAATCTCCCTATTTTTTGCGACAAGGGGTGTTAAATGCTCTGATTGACGCTCAAAACCGCCTGCAAGTCTATCAACCTGGTTGGCAAATTTTGATTTTTGATGCCTATCGACCGGTGGAAGTGCAACAATTTATGGTCGATTATAGTTTTCAGACTCTCCTAGACACAAGAGGATTAGCCAAAGAGAAACTATCGGAGGCAGAAAGTCAAGCGATTTTAACAGAAGTTTACACTATTTGGGCAATTCCCAGCGATAATGCCGCCACTCCGCCTCCCCATAGTACCGGAGCGGCGATCGATATTACCCTGGTGGACGAGAAGGGACAAGCCATCGACATGGGGGGAGAAATCGATGAGATCGGAGAGCGATCGCATCCCGATTATTATATCGCCGCAAAAAGCCGACGAGAACAGAGTTATCATCAAAAACGAGTTTTATTGGCTAAAGTGATGGAGGAGGCGGGATTTAGCCGACATAAGGGGGAATGGTGGCATTTTTCCCTAGGGGATCAAATGTGGGCCTGGTCGCTCGATCGAGCCTACGCCATCTATGGCAGAGTGGAGGATTAAGTAGGGTTTGCGGCAAAAAGTTTCTTGTGGGGACAGGGTGTAGGGTGTAGGGTGTAGGGTGTAGGGTTTTACCGATTTTGAGGGGGTCAATTACCTAATTTTCAGGGGAAAAGTCCAGGGATTTTCCCCCCAATCACTTCCGTCGCCGGTACTTTTTGATTGACAAAAAGTCTAAAAGTCTTACCCAATAAGGTTTTAAGATTTATTCAGCCCACCCTATATCAATACTGATATACTAACAAAAGAAGACTCAAAGCTTAGACCGGCTTCTGATCGACGATCGCCAAAATTTGATCAACAAAAGCTTGGTGATCAACCACTGGTTTAGAAATATAACCATCGGCCCGACTCTGCTTGAGAAAATTCTCTCGATCGCCTTCCATAGCGTGAGCAGTGACGAGAATAACGGGTAAATCGGCGGTTTCGGGGTTAGCTTTGAGAATTTGGCTGATTTTAATGCCATCTACCGCTTTCCCTTCATAGACACTATGGGAGAGGGAGACATCCATTAAGATCACGTCCGCTTCCTTATCCCGAGCAATACGAAGCACTTCTTCCACATCTTCGGTCCCTTTGACCTCTAGACCACCTCGTTTGGTCAAAATTTTGGCAAAAACGCGAAAATTTATCGGGTCGTCTTCTACAATCAAAACAGTTGTCATAGGGAAGCTCAGGGATAAACAAGGTTAAAAAGGGCAAAATGCCTTATGATTCACAGCTAGACAGATTAAAAACGAGAGACTCATGGCCAAACAACTGGATTTCTTAGCTAGTGGTCAAATTATACCCACGGCTTTACACCAAGAGATGGAACGCTCCTATCTAGAATATGCCATGAGTGTGATCGTGGGGCGAGCCTTGCCGGATGTACGCGATGGACTAAAACCAGTACATCGTCGCATATTATACGCTATGCACGAACTGGGTTTAACTCCCGATCGCCCCTTTCGCAAATGTGCGCGGGTGGTGGGGGATGTGTTGGGTAAATATCATCCCCACGGCGATCAGTCAGTGTACGAGGCACTGGTTCGTATGGTACAGGATTTTTCCAGTCGTTACCCACTTTTATCGGGCCATGGTAACTTTGGTTCGATCGATAACGACCCCCCGGCGGCCATGCGTTATACAGAAACCCGTTTGGCCGGCATCGGTGATCAGGCGGTTTTAGGGGGAATTAGCGAAGCTATCGTTAATTTCAACAGTAATTTTGATAATTCTCAACAGGAACCCGTTGTTTTACCCGCTCAGTTACCGATACTCATTCTTAATGGTTGTTCTGGTATTGCGGTGGGGATGGCGACTAATATTCCTCCCCATAATTTAGGGGAAGTGGTGGAAGGTTTAATCGCTTTGATTGATAATCCCGATTTAAGCGAGGAAAAGTTAGTAGAAATTATCCCCGGTCCCGATTTTCCCACGGGAGGCGAGATTTTAGATGATACCGGCATTCGCGAGGCCTATCGCACCGGTAGGGGGATTATTCCCGTGCGCGGAGTGGCCAAAACTGAAACAATTATCATTGAGGGCAAGCGCCGAAGGGAAAGGACGGCAATTGTGGTTACTGAGTTGCCTTTTCAGGTGAATAAGGCGGCATGGATTGAAAAAATCGCTGAATTAGTCAATTTAGGGAAATTGGAGGGAATTGCCGATATCCGCGATGAAAGCAATCGCGAAGGCATTCGGGTGGTGATTGAATTAAAGCGGGAAAGTCAACCGCAGCAGGTTTTGGCGGCTTTATACCAACAAACGGCGCTGCAGACTAATTTTGGGGCAATTATCCTCGCTTTAGTCGATAATCAACCCCGGCAGTTATCGTTAAAACAAGTTTTACAGGAATTCTTGCGCTTTCGAGAAACAACTCTCACCCGTCAGTATGGCGACGAGTTGCAACAGGCCAGCGATCGCTTACACCTAGTGGAGGGTTTATTATTAGCTTTGCAGAATATCGATCGAGTGGTGGATATTCTCAAAAATGCTCCCGATGGGACGACGGCTAAGTATCGTTTTCAGGCAGAATTGGGCATTAGTGACCCTCAAGCTGATTCTATCTTGGCTATGCCCCTACGTCGTTTAACTGGTTTGGAAAGACAAAAGTTAGAGACGGAAGCGACGGAATTACAAACAAAAATTCAACAGTTAGAAACCCTCCTCCATAACCGTCAGGAGTTTCTCAAGTCTCTGAAAAAAGAATTGCGCTCTTTAAAGAAAAAATTCGCCGATAGCAGACGGACAAAAATTCGCACCGGCAAGTCGGGGGACAGGAGACAGGAGACAGAAGGGAAGAAACAGGATTCTGTGGTGAAAAAACAGGAGACAGTCCCGATGAAAAAATTTTCACCCCCACAGACGAAAGAGGTTTCCTTACCTACACCCCACACCCCACACCCCACACCCTCTTTGAAGGCAGAAGTTAAAAAACAGGAGAATAAAGTTAAGAAAAAGCCTGAGAGTGAGAATGCACCGAGTTTAAGCCTATTTACGCCCCAAGAACCCCCAGAAAATGCAATTTTATTGCTTGATGCCGAAGATAAAATTAGTTGGACGACACCGGAACAGCGAGCGCCAGAGCGGGGTTTAATTATCTATCAACAGGCGATCGAAAAACGGGAAAATTTCCTAGTTATCCTCGATAATGCTAAAGCTTACCCGATTGCTACCCGGGAAGTCCCCCCGCAAGCGAATCAACCAGTGTTAATCTCCAGTCTGCTGACCAAAACCGCACAAAAAGAGTCAGAAGCCGTGTTAAATCAATTTTTCTTGACGGAACCTCAAAAAAATCAAGAATTGCTTTTACTGAGTCAACAGGGGCGAATAAAGCGGCTTCCCATCGATGAATTAGAGGGGGTTGGTAGTCGGGGTTTGTCCCTGATGAAATTGAAAGAAGACGATCGCCTATATGGTGCTATTTTTACTCACGAAGGCCTGGACTTAGCGATCGCCACCAGTAGCGGTCGGGTGTTGCGTTATCCCGTGCGCGAGGAATTATTGCCAATGATGAGTAAATCCGCTCAGGGTTTAGCAATTTTGCGATTGCGCTACGGGGAACATCTAGCTGGCTGTGTTTCTCTCCCCCATCGGGAAAATCTGCTGCTGATTTCGGGATTGGGTTACGCGAAAAGACTGGCGATCGAGAATTTACGCTTATCACAATTAGGCGATCTTGGTTCACCCGCTTTACAATTCGTCAATAAACAGGATAGTTTAGCGGCCATGGTAGCGGCGCGGCCGGGGAGTATAGTGTTATTAAGTACCAATCAGAATCGAAAACTACCCTTAGAGGTAGAAACTGTGATGGTTACGGGTAAAGACGGGACAGGTTCACAATTAGTGAAACTCAACCCCACAGAAAAAATTATCAAAGCACAATTGTTACAGGACACCTCGAATAGGGGATTTTGTTAACAAAGTGTTGGTCGAGGAAATCTCCTAGATATACAGTGGTGAAGAGGGAATAATTTTAAATAACTAACAAGGCTCTCCGTCACTCAAAATTTGATTTTTTCGAGCTGTCTTAGAAATAACGCCCTAGTTATTGAGTAAAATTAAACTTTTTTTGCCCATCAACTTAAAAACTTGCGTTTTTTGGATCATCTTAGCATAGAGGACTGAGTAGTATGAGTTAAAGCAAAGTTGATTTGTTAATTTTGTCTATCAGTGTAATCTGGGTGAAATCTCTCACTTTTTTCCCTGATCAATTACTAAGGGGTAAGCTTAGAGGCACTTCAGTTACATATCTTGATAATTCAAAAAACTCTCAACCGCTTATTAATCCTGCCTCCTGCCTTGCTAAAACGCATCTAAGATGCGTTTTAGCTTACCCCGATCAATTGGACTTATTGATAAAATCTTCGCACTAATTGAGAATAACCCAAGATTTCATGAGGGTTTCGGGCTGTGCAATACTGAAGTAAATCTATTTTTTGAGCTACCCTACATCGTCTCTAAGTCAATGGCGAAAAAACCGAAAAATGTTGCGCGTAAACACCGGCATTGGCAAAGATGGTTAAAACTAACTCTGGTCGCAGTTTTTGGGTTTATTATCTTTAATTTAGCGACTAATTTAGCCATCTGCTGGTCAATTAATCAACAAAAACCCGTTGAGGCCATCTTAGTTTTGGGGGGCAGCATTCGTCGGGAAATTTATGTAGCCAATCTAGCCCAGCAATACCCCGATATACCAATTTTAATTTCCCAAGGCTCGGAAGATCCCTGTATTTTATTACTATTTGAACGGGCAAAAGCGCCAAAA
>NZ_JASJFG010000350.1:0-1478 GCF_030065375.1 Microcystis sp. M49636_WE2
TAGTCGGAGTGTTGGACTCAAACACTTGATCCCTAATTAGGTTGTTTTAGGTCACATCAAGAGTAATACTTTATTAGGTTTCTTACAGGAAATTTTAAAGGTTTGAGCCTTCGGTAAATCTTTCGAGGTAGCCTAGTTATCATATCTCAAAAATAGCTTGAGCGATTTTTTCAGGGGATTTTCCTAATCTAAAGTAATATCCTCTGATCGCACTTCTTAATGGGATCACAATGCTTTGATCTCAACGATGCCGCCCTCAACATTATCCACCTGCAATCGATAACCGTAGAGCATCGCCATTCCGAGCAACGGCTCTGTCTCTGATGCTGCGATATCAACCTCGCGATATTGCCCATCCCAAATGACTGTTGCAGTGTAAAAATCAAACAAGACTTCGTGTATCATGAATTCTTCTTTAAGCTCCGCGAACCAAAGTGATACACGGCAGGGTGTCCAATCCGAATTCCAAAAGGCTGGGCATCAGGGTTACGCTCAAATAGCCGATTGGTTGCAGCTACGACCGTTTCATCAACCTCAAAATCTCCGGTTTCGATGTCGATCGCGATAATTTTACCCTCATTACCCGCTTCGACTTGCTGCCGAATGCCAGACTCGTAGAGTTCTTTCCCCCGACGAGCCATCTCCTCTTTGCTGTAACGCCTTTGCCGAACTGTCATAGCCTTGCCCCATTGACTGCCTTCTCCATTTTAACCTCAACGATCTCGCTCTTTTGAATTGATAGGGTGTGTTTGGCAATCACTTAATCTTGGCGATCGATATGATGTAGCCTGTGTTAGCGTTAGCGTAACCCACGGATTTTGAACATTAGATAAGGTGCGTTCACTTCATTAACACACCCTACAAGATCGGCGTGCTGCTACGCAGTGCCTTCGGCATCGCACTCTGTTATGAGTTGATTGATGTTGGGTTTCCTTGCGTCAATCCAACCTACGGGCGAGGCGATCTGCTACGCAGTGCCTTTGGCATCGCACTCATAATAGTTTACGAAATTCTGCGACTGTCAAACCAGCATCTTGAACAATTCCACCCATTGTAAATGCCTTAATTGGATTGTGCCTTGGAAGAGCAACTTGACGCACCCCATCACTCAAGATGATATGTTTGCCTTGGCGAATGATCCGAAAGCCTACCTTCTCCAAGGCTCGCACTGCATCTAGGTGATTTACGCCAGGAATTCTAGGCATAGTTACACCTGCATTTCAATTTCACGAATTTCCCCATCTTGCAAGCGTTCTTCTAAGGCTGCAAGATACTCACGAATTGCATCTTGGATATTGGTTAATGCCTCTTCCTCAGTATCTCCCTCGGACCAACAACCGGGGAGCGCAGGAACGCCAACAGTAATTCCTTCTTCAGAACGATAAAGGACAATTTTGTATTTCATCATAAGTTCCTTCTAGATAGCACTCCATTTTAGCTTGATAGAATTATGGATGTGGGATCAAATTGTAGCAACA
>NZ_JASJFG010000830.1:0-3126 GCF_030065375.1 Microcystis sp. M49636_WE2
AAACCAGTCAAACAACTCCCTAAAAACAGCAACTCAAGGTTCGAGTTTAGCGGATATACTCGAACGAGTTTTAGATAAAGGAATTGTGATTGCCGGCGATATTTCCGTTTCGATCGCCTCCACTGAACTTATAAATATCCGCATTCGTTTGTTAATTGCCTCTGTTGATAAAGCCAGGGAAATGGGAATCAACTGGTGGGAAGGAGACCCCTACCTCCATAGCCAATCCCAAGCTTTACTAGCAGAAAATCGGGAACTTTCGCTCCGACTCCAAACCCTGGAAACTGAGCTTGAAACCCTAAAATCCTTAAGCCAATTGAGTGCAATAGAG
The DNA here is from genome assembly GCF_030065375.1 of Microcystis sp. M49636_WE2. Taxonomy (NCBI): domain Bacteria; kingdom Bacillati; phylum Cyanobacteriota; class Cyanophyceae; order Chroococcales; family Microcystaceae; genus Microcystis; species Microcystis sp. M49636_WE2. The sequence goes on from NZ_JASJFG010000830.1 coordinate 332, forward strand.
AGCCATGATACCAGTCCGAACGATGAAGCACATTCCTCAGATGCGTGAAATTCCTCACCTGAATCCTCAAAGGTTAGGAAATTTACACGAGACGATTGCCCCCCTGGATAAGGCCAGGGAAACTGCGATTAACAGCTTGCAAGGTTATCCCTACCTCCCTAGCCAAGGCCAAGCTTTATTCGCAGAAAACCTGGAACTTTCACGCCGACTTCAAACCTTAAAATCCTTAACTAAATGGAGTGTAATGGAGAGACGTGATGGCAGTCCCAACGATCAAGCACATTCCTCGTATATATTGAAATTCCTCAATTGAATCCTCAAACGGTCAAGAAGTTTACAGCAGTTAACGATTGCCTCTGTTGATAGAGCAAGGGAGATGGCAATTAATGGGTGGGCAAGCGACTTCTATCTCTATAGCCAATCCCAAGCCTTATTAACAGAAACCTCGGCAGCTAAACTTTAAGCCTTAAAATCCCTACCCCAATCGGGGGCAATCGAGGGCTACGATACCAGTTAAAATAATCAAGCACATTCCTCCTGTCGGGTAAATTCGTCACTAGAATCTTCACAGGGTGGCGGGAAGTTGACATTGCTTGGTTACATCATTTTTTCCCTCAGATAAAATTTCTTGGCCAAGCCCCCCACTAGAGACTCACCCTTAAGAACTCCTCATTTACCAACTCCAACCATGACACTTGCTTGCACACCTTACGATTCTGATAATCAAGCCTTGCTGACCAGTCCAGAAAGTAATAGCCAAGCCGGTTTAGCCCCTTTACTGTTAACTGTTGTGGAACTGGTACGCCAATTGCTCGAAGCCCAAATCATTCGCCGGATGGAAAAAGGGGTTCTCAGTGAGTCTGATTTAGATAGGGCTGCAGAAAGTATACAAAAATTGCAAGAACAAATTCTCCATTTGTGTGAAATTTTTGAGGTTGAGCCAGAAGATTTAAATGTCCACCTAGGAGAGTTTGGCACTCTTTTACCGGAAGCAGGGAGTTATTACCCGGGAGAGGAGGGTATTAAGCCTTCTGTGTTAGAATTAGTGGATAGACTTCTCAATACAGGAGTTGTTGTGGAAGGAAATGTTGATCTGGGTTTAGCTCAATTAGATCTAATTCATCTAAAGCTTCGTTTGGTTTTAACTTCTCAGCCAGTTTAATTTGGGAGAATACTGATGACAGTGGGTCTTTATTTATATGGCATATTTCCCGAACCAGTTCCTGACGGACTGGTTTTGCAGGGGATTGATAATGAGCCAGTTCACAGTGAGATGATTGATGGTTTTAGTTTTCTCTACTCCGCTGCTCATAAAGAGAAGTATTTGGCATCCCGTCGCTATTTAATTTGCCATGAAAAAGTATTAGAAACTGTCATGGAAGCAGGGTTTACAACGTTGTTGCCCCTGCGGTTTGGCTTAGTTATCAAAACCTGGGAATCTGTCACCGAACAACTAATTACTCCCTATAAAACCCAACTGAAAGAATTATTTGCTAAACTGTCAGGACAACGAGAGGTTAGCATTAAGATTTTTTGGGATAATCAGTGGGAATTACAAGCGGCTTTGGAGTCTAATCCTAAGTTAAAACAAGAACGGGATGCGATGATGGGGAAAAACTTAAATATGGAAGAAATTATCCATATAGGTCAACTCATTGAAGCCACTGTATTGCAACGGAAACAAGACATTATTCAAGTCTTTAGAGACCAATTAAATCATTGCGCCCAAGAGGTGATTGAAAGCGATCCGATGACGGATGACATGATTTACAATGCAGCTTATTTAATTCCCTGGGAGCAAGAGCCGGAATTTAGCCAAAACGTTGAAGCGATCGATCAGCAGTTTGGTGATCGCCTAAGGATTCGCTATAACAATTTAACTGCACCCTATACCTTTGCCCAACTTATCTAAGGAGATTATCAGTTATGTTTCTCGATCTTTTACTTCTTCCTGTTACCGGCCCTATTGGTGGTCTGATCTGGATTGGGGAAAAAATTCAAGAGCGTGCAGATATAGAATATGATGAGGCGGAAAATTTGCACAAATTATTATTATCCCTACAACTATCTTACGATATGGGTAATATTTCTGAGGAGGAGTTTGAAATTCGGGAAGAAGAACTTTTATTAAAAATTCAAGCCTTAGAAGAAGAGGCGGCAGAAAACGAAGCTGAATCTTCTCTCTAAAATTTTTCTATACTTCGCAGTTTCAGAACTGGCAATCTTTGCCACCAGATAGGTCATGAACAAAATCACAAACTGTAAGCTTAGTAAGGGCGGATTTGACAAGCTCAAGAACTTGTCGAAGCTTGGTCAGAACTAGCCCTTGGTTAAGCCTTAATATTCTAGGTAAAAAGTTTGGAAATTACTAGAATCATTAGAGGAGTGAGCAACAGTTTTGGGGGAATCAGGTTTTTTAGCTAAACTTAAACTAGGAGGATTGGCTGTACGCAAATTTTGAATACTTTGTTCTGTGGTCTCAATTTGCTCTGTCACAAACGTGAGACGATTTTTTAATTGCTGAATCTGCCGCTCCATCATTTCTAATTTTTCTTGGATACGTTGTTTTTCAGTAATTAACTTATAAAGCTCAAGTTGGTGATCTGCTTCGGATTGTTTCCGAGGCATGGTGCTAATTTTAGATCTAATTGGTCTGGGTGGACGAGTGGTTGTCATAACAATCCCTGAATAACTTAGAATATTCTAGCATATCAACGCCCCAATATAAAAACTTGTAAAAAATCGTCAATTTTCTTTCGGTCAACCCTATGAAATTGTACAATCTATATACTTAC
>NZ_JASJFG010000342.1:0-4905 GCF_030065375.1 Microcystis sp. M49636_WE2
AACTGAGCAAGCATCGAACACCCGAACCTACCTTGAGAATTATCGAAGCCTTCGTTAGTATAAGCCAATAGCGAACACCGGCAAACTTTTCGGCGATCGCTAGTCTTTCTGGCAGAAGCTTCAGCCTAGTAGAATCTTGTTACTGTGGGCAAGGCTAATCCTAGGACTGAAAATTTTATCTAACCTTTAATCTTAGCAAGAACTTGCTACATTTTTCCAGAATTACGATAGAGTATTCTAATATAAGTACAAAAGAACTCGAAAAAGTCACCATGTTGCAAAAGTTACGCCAACGTTACCCCCAAGTTGCCCTGATTAGCGAGTTAGTTCAAATCGATCACGGCAAGTATATTGTGAGAGCGATCATCGAAATTGAGGGAAAAACGGTCGTTACAGGTTTAGCTGCCGCAGATACGGTGGAAATAGCGGAAGATAGAGCCAGAGAACGGGCTTTACTGCTTTTAGAGGCTGAAAACACCCCCGATCTCCAGCTTGTGGAAAAAGTCAGCCCCAATAATATTTCTCTACCGTCCGATTTACCTAAACCCGTCGCTAGTGCCAAAAAATCGACCAAAACGGCTAAAGTCACTGAAATACCTCGTCCTGAAGCTAAAATTGAACCGGAATTACCCCAAGTTAAGGATATTCCCCCGGCTAAAATTGAACTGGAAATACCCCAAGTTAAGGATATTCCCCCGGCTAAAATTGAACCGGAATTACCCCAAGTTGAGGATATTCCCCCGGCTAAAATTGAACCGGAATTACCCCAAGTTGAGGATATTCCTTTACCAGAACCAGAGCCTTTATTATTAGAAACGGAAACCGATAATTACTCCTTATTATCAGAATTGCCAGAAGAAGCGAGTTTAACCGAAGAAGAACCCCCAGAACCGGAACCAGTTGTTGTTATTCCCGAAGAAATCGATTATTCAGTTCTTAAAACTAAAATTGATGTGGAGATGAAACGATTAGCTTGGACCACAGAAAAAGGTCGGGAATACCTGATTTCTACCTATGGCAAAAAGTCCCGTTTACTGCTAACTAATGAGGAGTTATTAGAATTCTATAACTACTTATCTAGTATCAGTGCCTAATCACTAAATCTGCTGCATAAATCAAAAATCTTTAGTTAAGTGAGGAGTCTCCGAGCCAGTATTATCCGAGTCAGGAGAAGCAGAAAGAAATAGATTATTTCCTGGCAGTAGAAAAGCGATCTTTTTCTGAAAAAATCCTTAAATTAAGGACTTTAATAGCATCTGCGATTAAAAACTCACTTTTGCGGGAGATATAATAAAAAAGTAAGCTATTAGCTGCCAGTCTTTTTCTCCCTATCTCCCTATCTCCCTATCTCCCTATCTCCCTATCTCCCTATCTCCCTATCTCACTGATAACTGATAACTGATAACTGATAACTGATAACTGAATTAGTTTCTCACCGCTTCTGTTTCCGCTTCTTTGGGAACAACCACTGGCAATCCGCTGACCGTTTCAATTTGATAAATAACGCGACTTAATTGGGAAGGACAACAGAGAGGATCCGTATCTTTATAGCGATTAAAAACCACAATAATTCGATCGCTATTTTGTAAAACAATTCTCTGAGATGCACCATCAGTGCGGGAATCCATCGGTCGCGGGGAAAGAGTGCCAGCGAATTTACCATCGACAAAAACAAAGTCTTGATAACCCATTGGTCGGCACATTCCATCCACTCCACTCATGGCCGAAATAACGCTAGTTTTACCATAGGTTTGCACGGACCCGTACAGTAACCATCCTGCTTTATTAAGTGCTTGATCATTGGCAGTAATTGCCGGACGAACCTGTTCACGACACTGGTTATCAATCACGGTTTTAACGGGAGATTTGGGGATAGGTGCCTTGGCTTTATTCCAATTAGTTAATGGTCGATCAAACCAAGCTCGCGGAGTCTCTTTTTCTGGGGTTTGGCTAATAACTTCTAATAGCTTCCATGTTTCCGAATTTTGATTATTAGTTGGATTGGATACGGTTTCAACGCTAACTTTAATTTGATATAAAAATCCCGGTTTATAATCAAATCCCTCGATACTATTAGGGAACAATCTCCAGTTTTCCTCTGGTTTTTCTCGCATCTGTAAACAGTCTTTGGTTGGGCCTTGGCTACAGGGTTGTTTCCGAGAATTGATATAAATTGTCTTTTCCGTGCGCGTGGTGGTCGGTGCGGGGGTAAAAGTGAGTATTCCTAAACCTTCGGGAGTACGATAAAATAATTGTAAATCGCCTTTAGCTGTCACTTGGAATTGTTCCACTCCTTGCAAGGCGGCCAGATATTGATTTTCTTGTTTCATCTGCGGTTCTGGACAAGCTTTTTTCGTAGTAGCGATCGCTTGGTTAACCTTGAGCGTGTCATCATTGACTTGATAGCCGGTATTATACTGGTTGCATCCAGCCGAACCACTGAGGATATTTTTCTGGAAAGCGGCAGTAATTTCCGTTTCTTTGACCAAACTTCCGGCTGTCCACCCCCTTAGTTTCCATCGAGTCCCCTCCAAAGGGGAAGTATTAGCGATCGCTGCTTTCCCCGCTAAAGCACAACTTAGGGCAATTGTCAAGAAAATTCCCGTTTTTTTGGCGTTCAAAATTGCTATTCTCCTCGTCAAAGCAACAATTGTATTATGGCGTGGGGTAATCGACTGAGTGGTTAGGATAATTTTTCGGATTTCTCTTTCTGACCATCCCGTGACGGATGAAGAGAGAACAAGTTCCCTCAAACCTTAACCCAGTCAGAAAGTCATCGTTGTCATTAATCACTTTTTGCCCTCAAATGGCCAAAAGTTGACCCCAGTTCACCTTAAGCAGTACAATAAAAACCTTGAGTGACCCCTTAAACAAAAAAAAACATCATGGCACAAGGACAAGGATTCGGATTCGGTCTCGGTAAGATTAAAGAATTACAAGACGCTTTCCAAAAAGCGCAACAGGTGCAACAAGGGGCGAAAGTTCTGCAAGAAGAACTGGAAACTATGGAAATTCCCGGCCAGAGTGAAAATGGCTTGGTGACAGTCTATCTCAGTGGCAACCAAGAACCCCGGGGTATTGAAATCGATCCGGCTCTCCTCTCCCAAGATCTGGAGATTGTGGCTGGGTCTATTCTAGAAGCCATGAAGGCCGCCTATACTGCTTCTACGGAAACCATGCGCGCCAAAATGGAAGAACTGACCATGGGTTTAAATATCCCCAGTATGTAATCGCTTTTGACCGCAATGGTAGAATGGAAAGTTGGACTAACAAGCGAGGAGGTTCAACTTTGCTGACTTTGGGTGTCAATATCGACCATGTGGCCACAATTCGCCAAGCGCGTCGAACCGTGGAACCGGATCCCGTGGCGGCGGCAGTTTTGGCCGAAATCGGCGGCGCTGATGGCATTACCGTTCACTTGCGCGAGGATCGTCGTCATATCCAAGATCGCGATGTGCGGCTCCTCCGGCAAACGGTGCGGACTCATCTGAATCTGGAAATGGCCCCGACGGAGGAAATGATCGCCATTGCTCTCGATCTTAAACCCGATTATGTCACCCTTGTCCCCGAAAAGCGCGAGGAAGTGACCACGGAAGGGGGGATCGATATGCTGGGCAATTTTGACCGTTTTTGTCGGGTTGTAGAGCGCCTGCAATCGGCTAATATCCCCGTTAGTTGGTTTATTGATGCCGATTTTGCCCAAATTCAAGCGGCCGCTAACACGGGGGCGAAATTTATCGAACTCCATACCGGTCAATACGCCGAAGCACAACAGGAGAGCGATCGTCAAGCAGCATTAACAATTCTTAAAGAAGGTTGTGAATATGCTTCCTCCCTCGGTTTGCGGGTGAATGCCGGCCACGGTTTGACCTATTGGAATGTTTATGCCGTCGCCTGTTTGCCCAATATGGAAGAATTGAACATTGGTCACACAATTATCAGTCGTGCGGTTTTGGTCGGGTTAGAACGGGCTGTTAGGGAAATGAAATTGGCTATGCGTGGGGAATTGTAAAAGCCATCAGCTATCAGCTAATCTCCCGACTCAGGAACAATTACACTGAAAAATTAAAGGAAAGATCATGACAACTTATTATTATTTGGTAGCCAGTCAAAAGTTTTTAGAAGAAGAAGCGATCGAAAAGGAAGTTTTGAAGGAAAAAATCAGGAATTATCAAGAAAAAGGTCAAGAAATTGATTTTTGGTTAATTGCCAATCCAGCTTTTTTAGATACTCCCGGTTTTGCCGATATCAAAAAGAAAACTCCCCAACCGGCAGCGGCGATTGTTTCTCTCAATCAACAGTTTATTACTTGGCTAAAATTGCGTCTAGAATACGTTATTACCGGACAGTTTGAAGCTCCTTCCGATAGTATTCCCGAACCGTTAAAATAACCTTTTTGGACTGGGGCAAAAAATGCAGACGAGGCAATCATCACCAGCTGACTTTGCCTTGCAGCTTGTTGATTTTTCCCTGACCGATTCCCGATACTCGATCCAAATCTTCTAGGGAAGTAAAGGGTTTTTGTTGCTGGGCTGCGATAATTTTTTCGGCTAATTTGCCACTGATACCGGGTAAACTATCTAATTCTTCTTTGGTGGCGGTGTTTAAATTAATTAAGCGCTCGCTTTTAATTGTTACAGATTGGGAGCAGTTTTTTCTATCCTGTTCGATCCGATTTTTAATAGTTTCTGGCAGTCCTAATTTAGCGGTACGGTAAAGATATTGAAATTCTCGATCGAAATGAGCGGCAACGGTGGGATTATTGATAATAACTAAAGCTTCATCGTTTTGATGGTTAGCGGCTCTTGACCAATTATGAGAACCAGTAATCACAATTTTATCATCGATTAAACCGAATTTATGGTGTAATTTATCTCCCCGGGCTAGATCGGGAACTCCTAGGGT
>NZ_JASJFG010000596.1:0-3335 GCF_030065375.1 Microcystis sp. M49636_WE2
CAAAGGTAATGAGCTAACTTAAAATGCCAATCTCTACGAGTATTAGACACTTTTTCGTGTAATCTCGCTATCTTATCTTGGAGTTTCAACCAATTGTTCGAGCCTTTGACTTGATGTTTCAAGCGTCTTTGTAGCAATTTAAGCTTACTCTGTACTTTCAACAAAAATCGAGGGGCTTTGATTAAATCTCCCCGTGAAGTAGCGACAAAACTCTCAATTCCCGCGTCAATTCCTAAACAGGTCTTCCCTACTGTCATATCGGGAACTAATTCCGTAGATTGGAAAGAAACCAAAACGTAAAATCCCGACGCTTTTTGGATAATTCGAGCTTGTTTAGGCTCAAACCCAGACGGGTACTCCCTAGATTTCCTAATCCGAATTTTTCCCAATTGTGGAAAATTTAAGTATTCGTCACCTAGAAAATTTTTCGAGAGCGCGGGGAAAACAAAACTTCGCATCTTTTTCTTAAATCTAGGAAAGCCGAAGCCTTTCGATTTTATATGGTCAAACGCTTTATCTACAGTTTTTAAAACTTGCTGTAAGACTTGAGCGTTAACCGTCTTTAATATCGGGTAAACTTTTTTAGCTTCCGTTAGATTTTTAGCTTGAACGAAGTAATTTGGATAGGGTTGATCCGCAGGAATTATGTACTCAGAAACTAGCGAACAGCGATCCGCAAGACACTTTCGAGAGTTTAACCAATCTTTCCGTTCCGAGAGCGCGTAATTATAAACGCTCTTACAAACATCAAGAATGTGGACAATCTCTCGTTCCTGTTTCTTGTTTACCTTTAGTTTGTACTGGTAGGTAAGCGTTATCACTGTCGTTAGTTTCGTGATGTGATGTATAGTTAAATTGTAACACTTACTGCCTAGTATATCAACTAATTACAATCATGGACCAAACTAATCGCTAACCTTAAAACAGTTAGTAGTCGCTTAATTAGACAAGAATTTCCGGATTTGGCGGCAAAGTATTTCGACAACAAACCCTATTTTTGGGCGGGAGCTTATTTCGTGGCTAGTTGTGGCGACGTTACTGTCGAACAACTAAAAAAATACGTCGAGAACCAAAACTCCCCAAAAGTGGAAAGGCTACTGCGTTAGTTTCATTCTGGTCGCGATTCATCTCCCGTTAACCGCTACGCAGTTTAACGGGAGTCCTCTCGCGACCTTGAGATAGGGGTGAGGGGTGGGGCAGATTTTTCAGGGATCGGTAAACAGTAAACAGTGAAAATACTCCTCACCTAATACCGCTTACCGCTTACCGATAACTTAATTATTGGCCATCACCCAATTAACTAGAGTGCGGACGGGAAAACCGGTGGCCCCGGAATTATTAACGCCATTTTCTTTGTCGGACCAGACGGGAGCTGCGATATCTAGGTGCAGCCAGGGAGTATTATTAATGAATTGCTTCAAAAATAAAGCGGCTGTAATGGAACCGCCGGGGCGCGGGCCAGTGTTTTTCATATCGGCAATTGGAGACTTCAGCCCCTCGAAATATTTTTCTTCTAGGGGCATCGGCCAGAATTTTTCGCCAGCTAATTTAGCGGCCTCTTGGATTTGAGCTGCGAGACTCTCATCGCTACTCCATAAACCGGCGATATCGTCCCCCAAAGCGACGACACAGGCCCCGGTTAAAGTGGCTAGATCCACGATCGCATCCACCTCTAATTTTTCCGCAAAAACCAAGCCATCGGCCAGGGTTAATCGTCCCTCGGCATCGGTGTTATTGACTTCAATGGTTTTGCCATTAGAAGCGGTTAAGATGTCCCCGGGGTGCATAGCGCGACCACTAATCATATTTTCCGTAGCCGGACAGATAAAGTGTACTTCCACTTCTGGCCGTAATTGGGCGATCGCCTTGGCCGCGCCTAGGGTGGCGGCACCACCCCCCATATCCGTTTTCATGGTTTCGATGCCGCTGCCGGCCCCTTTAATATTCAAACCGCCGGAATCAAAGGTTAAACTTTTGCCAACGATTGCTAGTTTACGTTTCGGGGTTCCTTGGGGTTTATAGATTAAATGAATGAATTTCGGGGGAATATCCGAGGCTTTGGCTACTCCTAAGAAGGCTCCCATACCCAAGCTTTCGCATTCTTCCTGTTCCAGAATATTAAGACTTAATCCGTATTCGGTGGCAATTTGCTCGGCGGTTTCTGCCATGGTTAGGGGGGTAACGGTGTTAGCGGGAGCATTGACTAATTCTCTGGCCAGAATCACCCCGGAACAGATTTGCTCGGCCTTGGCGATCGCAGATGCTTGCTCTCCTAAACCCAATAACTCGACGGTTGCTAATTTGGCTCCTTTTTCCTCCTTAGTGGACTTGAAGCGGGTATCCTGATGATTGGCCAGTAGTAGTCCTTCCGTGATTGCTCCGGCGGTGGCGGACTGATCACCAACTACCGGTAAACTGATGGCCAGAGCTTGGCTTTTTTGTTGTTTGGCCAGACGAGCGATCGCAGCAGCCGCTAGACGCAGGGTTTGCAGGTCGAAATCGGCAGTTTTTCCCAATCCCACCAGGATTAATTTGCGAATCGGACCACCACCTAGACGAGTCGCCGCACTGCTGCCTAATTTTCCCTCGAATTCCGTCTCGGAGATGAGATCACCTAGGTTTCCCCCTAGTTTATCGTTTAATTCTGCCAATTCTCCTGCAATCTCGATGGTTCCTTCTGGTAAACCTAGGGCTAAAGTATCTCCTGTCCAGGTAAGGAGCGAGGTGTCAGTCGATCGAATATCCATTCTTTATCTCGATAATTCTTTGCAAATTGCTTCTATTAATCACTATACTGTAAGCTCTATCAGTTATCATCTATTCAGGTTTAGTGGCTCCCTGTCAAGAATCAAGGTCTAGCTCTTGCTAAAATCATTGTCCCTGATTGCTGATGCTGACTGGGGATAACTGCCAGCGGTTCTACTACTTAGAAAAAAATTACCAAGTTTGTGTTGATCCCTCAAGGAGAAATTTTTATGGAAATATCTCGCCCTAATCAAGCAGAATTAACCGCAGAAGAACAACAGGAACTAGAAAAGTTGCGAGCTATTATCGAACAGGCTAGTGTTGATGGCGTGATCACTCAAGGGGAAAGGGAAAGAATCGCCCTAGCTATGAGGTCTGATGGTAAAGTGACCCTGGAAGAATTAGAGTTGGTCAGAACTTTAATTACCGAAAAAGTGAGCAAAGGGGAATTAGTTCTGGATTATCTTTAAACTCTGGAAAATCAGATAAAAAAAGACGGGGTGAAAACCCCGTCCTATTTGTCAAGAATTATGACAAATCCTTGACTTGTGATACTAATTGTGCTACCACATCTTGAGCGCTACCAAAGA
>NZ_JASJFG010000296.1:0-2774 GCF_030065375.1 Microcystis sp. M49636_WE2
TGCCAAGCTAAAGCAGATGTGGTAAGCAAAGACGAAAAAGAAGCGGGTTTGCGGGCGATCTTAAACTATGGTCACACGATCGCCCACGGCATTGAAAGTTTAACGGGATATACTAGCGTTAACCACGGGGAAGCGGTGGCCATGGGGATGGTGGCGGCAGGAGCGATCGCTGTTAAACTGGGAATGTGGACCGCCGGGGAAAATCAACGTCAAACCGATTTAATCGAAAAAGCCGCCTTAGAAACCCGTATGCCGCCTTTAAATGCCGATGAGATGGTAAATGCTCTCACTGCCGATAAAAAGGTTAAAGATGGTCAAGTTAGATTTATTTTACCAACGGCAATCGGCCAAGTCACCATTAGCGATCGAGTCACCCCCACCCTGGTGCGCGAGGTGTTATCACCAACCGAATCCGGGCAGTAAAAGCTTTTTCAATTGTTGCATCGCTTGTCCCGTAACATCCCGGTATTTTAAATCTCCCACGAGAATACGTCCCATCAGTTGACCGGCGATCGGCCGTTTAACGGCGACATTGTAGGCGATTTGGGTAAATTGATAGAATAAACCGGCTAATTTAGCCGCTAAAGCCATATCTTCCCCCCATTCTTCCCGAATTATCCGACTATAGCCCGCTAAAGCCTGATTATCTCCGGCTAAAGCTCGATCGATCGCCTCGGCTGCCTTAACTCCCGTCAAAATTGCCGGACGGATACCCTCTCCGATGAGCGGATCGAGAATCCCCGCCGCTTCCCCTGTAATTAGGGCATTTTGGGCGTGTAGCGGTTGATTTCCGTTCCAAAGGGCTAAAGCATACTCACTATAGCGATAATCCTCTAAATTCCAGCCTTTTTGATGGGCATAATTTAACAGTTGTTTTTTTAGCTCCTCGGATTTGATGCTGCCCTTAAAACAAGCACCGCTAATTGTGTAACCATTAGACTTGGGAAAAGCCCAGATATAACCATTTTTTAGGGAACCAAAGTCAAAAAAAGCTTTTTTGGGGGGAATAGTCGCTTCTGCGTTAGTAATTTCCAGAGTAGCCCCGATCGCTTGGTTTTTCGCCGGTAATCCTAACCAGCGACTGGTACTGCCCCTAACACCATCGGCAGCAATCAGATATTTGCCTGAAAATGTTCCTTGGGATGTGGTAACTTGCCAGTGATCTTGGATGAATTTGATCTGGGTAACTTCGCTGTTATCTTGGATAGTTGCCCCGACTGCGATCGCCTGTTGACCTAAAAAATCATCGAAACGATCCCTTTGTACCATCCACATCGGTTCTAGCATATTTAACTTAGTGGTGGCGGCATCCCCCTGTTTCCAAGTAAACTCCACTTGGGTGACGGTATTCTCGATCACGGGGGTAAAGTCAAAATCAAACCACTGCTTAATTGCTGGGGATACCCCACCACCACAGGGTTTATAACGGGGTAATTTCGCTTTATCGAGGATCAGGATCGATCGTCCCCTTTTAGCTAGATGATAACCCGCCGTCGTTCCTGCTGGTCCCGCACCGATGATAATACAGTCAAACATTTGTACTAATTTAAGTCGTTGAACAAATTTATAGACAATTTACGCTATTTTGGGCAACTTGTCTTGAGTCTGGTTTCTTGTCCCTTCCTCAGGCGGCTGATTTATACCCCAATTTCCCAGAGAGTCTAATCTCTGGCTTTTTTGGCTAATTGATCAGTTATCTTCACCTGATCAATCGTATAATCAAAAAAACTATAACTGCTCGATTATATCATGAAAATTGTTTCTATTAAAATAAAAAACTATCGTATGTTTAAAAACATACACATAAGAGATATTCCCCCTTTTTGTGTGATTATTGGAGCTAACGGCACGGGAAAATCTACTCTATTTGATATTTTTGGGTTTCTGCGAGATGCCCTCAAAAACAACATTCGCCAAGCCTTACAAATTCGCGGCGGTTATAGAGAAATTATCACTAGAGGTCAAGAACAGGAAAATATTGAAATCGAGCTGCAATTTCGCATGAAAATCTTAGATACAGAACGTCTGGTTACTTATATACTTATAATTGGACAAAACAAAAATCGCCCTGTTATCAAACGCGAAATACTTCGCTATAAACGGGGTGAACACGGTAAACCTTTTCATTTTTTAGATTTTCAACTTGGTCAAGGATATGCTATCACCAACGAAGAAGATTTTAGTAAACCAGATAAAGAACTCGATCGAGAAGAACAACAGCTAGAATCTAACGATATACTAGCGATCAAAGGATTAGGACAATTTCAACGTTTTAAAGCCGCTACAGCCTTTCGTTCTCTGATTGAAAATTGGCACGTTTCTGACTTTCATATTAGCGAAGCTAGAGGAAGTAAAGAAATATCTTATGCTGAACACTTATCCCCTACTGGCGACAATATAGCTACAGTTGCTCAATATATTTATCAACAATATCCCACAATTTTTCAGCAAATTCTCGAAAAAATGAAACAAAGAGTTCCGGGTATTTCCTCTGTGGAAGCCAAAGAAACCGAAGACGGTCGCTTGATTTTACGTTTTCAAGATCAGGCCTTTAAAGACCCTTTTATTGATCGCTATGTTTCTGACGGGACTATGAAAATGTTCGCTTATTTAATATTACTATTCGATCCCAATCCTCATCCCCTACTCTGTGTCGAAGAACCAGAAAACCAACTTTATCCTACTTTATTAAAAGAACTAGCCGAAGAATTCGCCCACTATAGCGATCAGGGGGGTCAGGTATTTGTTTCTAGCCACTCCCCCGATTTTATCAA
>NZ_JASJFG010000011.1:0-2856 GCF_030065375.1 Microcystis sp. M49636_WE2
AAGAGGAGATTCAAATCGATTTAGACCGTCGCAAACCGGGACAAAGCAGAATCGTGACCCCGCGTCGGGAAAATGACATTTGTGAGATAATTTCGGGCGTTTTTGACGGCAAAACCCTCGGTACACCGATCGCTATTCTAGTGCGGAATCAGGATGCTCGCTCGCAAGATTACAACGAAATGGCCGAGAAATTCCGACCTTCCCACGCGGATGCCACCTACGAGGCAAAATACGGCATTCGCAACTGGAAAGGAGGAGGCAGATCTTCGGCCCGAGAAACCATCGGCCGGGTGGCCGCAGCAGCGATCGCCAAAAAAATCATTAAATCTATCTATAATGTCGAGATTATCGGCTATGTGAAGCGAATTAAAGATATTGAGGCAATCATCGACCCCAACACCGTCACCCTCGACGAGGTGGAAAGTAATATAGTGCGTTGTCCCAACGGGGAAACGGCCGCCCAAATGATCGCCCTGATCGACCAAATTCGCCTGAATAAGGACTCGATCGGCGGTGTGGTGGAATGTGTAGCCAGAAATGTGCCGAAAGGTCTAGGAGAACCCGTTTTTGATAAGCTAGAAGCCGATTTAGCTAAGGGGATGATGTCCTTACCCGCGAGCAAGGGATTTGAAATCGGATCGGGATTCGCGGGAACCTTCTTAACCGGCAGCGAACACAATGACGAGTATTTTATCGATGATAACGGGGAAATTCGCACCACGAGCAATCGTTCGGGGGGTATCCAAGGGGGAATCAGTAACGGTGAAAATATTATTATCCGCATCGCTTTTAAACCCACCGCAACTATCGGTAAAGAACAAAAAACCGTGACGCGCACCGGGGAAGAAACCACCCTGGCAGCCAAAGGAAGACACGATCCTTGCGTTTTACCCCGAGCGGTCCCTATGGTAGAAGCGATGATGGCTTTGGTATTATGCGATCATCTGCTCCGTTTTCAGGGACAATGTACGGTTAGCGATCGCTTTTTCTAAACCTTTACCCGCGATGAAATTTTTATTCCTTCATTCCAACTTTCCCGCCCAATTTCGCCATTTAAGCACGGTTTTGGCTCAAGACCCCCGAAATCAAGTTATTTTCGGCACTACCCGGCAAGAGGGAGAGATAGCGGGGGTAAAAAAATTTATTTACAAGGAAAGTCGCGCTGTTTCTCCCCAAACCCATCATTATGTCCGTCCCCTCGAAAGTGCGGTTTTACAAGGTCAAGCGGTTTATGGTGTTTGCCAACAACTGAAAAATCAAGGATTTTATCCCGATATTGTCTATGCACATTCTGGCTGGGGGCCGGGTCTATTTATCAAGGATATTTTCCCGAAAACTAAGTTTTTAGCCTATTTTGAATGGTTTTATCATGCCCATGGTTCCGATGCTGATTTTGATCCGGCGGATCCCCTTAATGCTGATGCCGAAGCCCGGATTAGAATTAAAAATGCGACGATCCTGATCGATCTGGTCAGTTGCGATCGAGGTTTATCGCCGACTATCTGGCAAAAACAACAATTTCCCAGCGAATTTCACTCGAAACTGACGGTTTTGCACGATGGCATCGATACGGACTATTTCTGTCCCCGTCCCGATGTGCAGTTAGTGATTCCAGAGATAGGTTTAGATTTATCGGGTGTTAAGGAGATTGTCACCTATGCAACCCGGGGAATGGAACCCTATCGCGGTTTTCCCCAATTTATGACGGCTGTTTCCCTAATTTTAGCCCGTCGGCCTAACTGTCATGTGGTGATTGTCGGGGAGGATCGGGTCGCTTATGGGAAAACTCTACCGGACGGCAAAACCTATAAACAATTGATGTTAGAAAGCCTTTCTTTGGATTTATCCCGGGTGCATTTTACCGGTTCTCTGCCCTACGGTCAATATAAACAGGTTTTACAGGCATCAGCGGCCCATATCTATCTTACCCGTCCTTTTGTGCTGTCTTGGTCAATGTTAGAGGCTATGGCCATGGGTTGCGTGGTGATTGGTTCCGATACTCCCCCCGTGCGAGAATTAATTACCGATGGGGAAAATGGTTTATTAGTGGATTTCTTTTCTCCTCAACAAATAGCCGATCGCGTCGATGAAGTGTTAGATTATCCCCAGGGTTGGCAAAATCTGCGTTTAAATGCTAGGGAAACTATCAAGCAACGCTACGACCTCAAGCAATGTTTACAGAATCATCTAGATTGGTTATTGAGTTGATGAAATGAGAGCATTTTCCCAAAAATACTGTCTTTTAAATGATTAATATCGCTATTAAATTCTTTCTCTTACAATCCTAATTCCTTCCTAAGCAGGAATATTACCTGCTCGTCTTTCTTCTAATAATACGGAGGCGATGAAACGGTTAAAAACTTGTTCCCTTTTGCTGGAATATTGAGAATTTAATTCTTGGCATTCTGCAACTTTTAAGTTAACCCATAATCTTTAGATAGGCAGAAAAAATCACCATTTTCTATTGTTATGTTGATTCAATAATTTTTATCCCTGCTCTAAATTCTCGCAGTGCTTGAGCATGATTTTCTGTATTAATACAACGCATCAATAAACCTACATCTAAACTCGGTAAAAGTTGCGATTTACTAACAGCTTTATATCCCTCATTTCCTAAACTATAAAACAATAATTCATCATTCATCCAAAACCAAACTTCAGGGATTTGTAACCGTTTGTATGCTTCCAGTTTATTAATTCCTCCACTACTAACAACCACCTCAATCACTAAATCAGAATGTTTTCTATTGGCTCCCAACTCATAGGATTTATCACCTTCTCTTTTAACCTTTTCAAATTCATTTTCTAAGGTGACAGAACCAGTAGGAGTAAAATCTAATCCCAAAAATTCTAAAT
>NZ_JASJFG010000381.1:0-2406 GCF_030065375.1 Microcystis sp. M49636_WE2
ATCGAATTGGGGGCCGATGTGGGGAAACCGCCGGGGTTGTCCTATATCGATGAATTTGAACGTCTTCTCGATCAAGATCAATTCCAAGGCGAAGAACAAAGGGAAGATGGACTGATTGCGGCCCTAGCGGCAATTAACGTCACCGAAAAACGGGGATGCGAATACTTTGCCGCCCATATTTATGCTCTCAAAGAAGGGGAACAAACCCCAGAAAATCTGAAAATTCAGGAAACGATCGCCAAAATCTTTCCCGAAGAAGCGGGCCATGTGCGTTGGGGTAATCGTTGGTTAGCCAAAATTGCCCAAAAAAGCCCCGAACATCGGCAAAAAGTCGAAAAAGCTAAGGCCAAATACTCAGCGATCGAACAGGCCGCCTATGAATCGGGTATGGATATCACCCTGGGGGCAGAATTGCGCCGCGTCGGTCATTTAATGGAAATCGCCGCCACTATGCCGCTTTGGGAACGTCCTCAATATCTGATGGAACGTTTACCCCAATCCCTTCTCGACCCGAAATTGCAATTATTCCGGGTAGAAGCGGCGCAAAAAGCCTGGAATCGTGATCCACAAATGTTTATGGAACGCTTTTTGCCGATGTTTTTTAATGCAGACGGCAATATCGGCAAAAAAGAGAAAGTCAACTAATTTAACCTTGATTTTCAGAAGCAATCATTCAGCGATCGCCGAATAAAGGTTCATCGAGGATCGAGAAAATCAGCTATTGTTTTAAATAGGGGTGAGTTCTCAGCTTTAGGGCCAGAGAATCACCACTTTTTTACTGTTTATTTTAGCTTTTCTTTTTTGGATTATGCGTCTTTTAGCTGCCTTCGATCGCTATCCCGATAGTGTATCGTTAACCCTAGAACCAGTAGCCACCGACTCGCAAAAATTTGATTTATATTTAACTTTACACCTACAAGCTCAAATTCAATCTCTCCTCGGCGGGGAAATTAAATGGGGACTGAAAGGAGGAAAATTAGATTTTGTTTTAGTTAATTGTCACCTAACACCAAATCCTCTTTCTAGTCAAGAGTTATACATAAATCGTATTAATAATCATCAATGGCGGTTATCCTTCAAAAGTCCTCAGTCAATATTTACAGGAGCGATCGAAAGGATTAACCTAGGAACCGTGAGTGTCGAGGAAGAACCTTATCATCTGACGGTGCAATTTTCGCTGACAGCTGCCGATATCTGTATCACGGAAACATCGGGATTATGGAAACACGATATAAGTCCCAATAAACATAGTATTTTAGAGCGAAAGTTAGCATTTTTCCTGATGGAAAATCAATTTGATGTTTTTTTGAGTCGTATTTCTTGGGGTTCATCCCAGGTAGAATTAGATACTGTTCTAGTTGAACCGAAAGCGGCAGCATCAGAAAATTTAGAGAAATTGCCAGCACAAATCGAGGCAGTTTATGCTTCTGTTAGTGATGATTTTCTGGAATTAGTCCAATTAGCTGAACTCGATCCCCTAACGGATTTTACTGGGGCAAATCTCCTAGCAGCGGAATTAAGTGGTATATCTTTAGGCATGGCCAATCTCTATCAAGCGAATCTGCGGGGGGCCAATTTAACCGATGCTGATTTAAGTGAAATTAATGGCAGTTATGCTAGTTTTAGGGGAGCGGATTTAAGCGGAGCCTTATTAGCTAATGCCGATTTAAGTTATGCTGATTTTTACCGTTCTAGTTTGGCTTTAGCTAATTTAATTGGCTCCAATTTAGAAGGGGCTAATTTAGTTGAAGTCAACATCACTCAAGCGAATTTTAGCGGGGCAAAAGTGAAGGGGGCAAAGTTTGCCGATAACGTGGGTATGACCGAGGAATTGCGGGAAAATTTACGCTCGCGCGGGGCTTTCTGCGATTAGTCAACTATTAAGCTTCTATGGTAAATTGATAGGATTCCTGCCAAGTATTGCCGATCACTTCTTCGTTTTCTTCTTGATAATCGTGGTAAACTTTGCCTATTTTTTGACCTACATAGCTATCTTTATCGCACCTATTGATCAAGGAAATATTAATTACTTTCTTCTCAAATCTTGTCTCTCCTCATACATTCATTTTTTCTCATTCCCCACGCCTAATTATTATCATTCAAAGATGGGTAAATTAGTATTTATGTCAAGTTTTTAACAATTTTTCTGGAAAAAAGTTTAAATTATTTTAAGTAATTTGTCAGTTTATTAAAATCTATGTCAAAATGTGATCACTAAACTGTTCCGCAGTTCCGGCGTTCCCCAAAACCAGAGACTTCCTACTGCTATAGCATTTACATTTGAGACGTGGAAACCAATTTCTGAAAAAAATGCTATAATCTAAGTCAATGTTTTAATAACTTTAATTATGGACAAGGCTCAGAAAATCAAAAAAGATATCGAGGAACTAGATAAATGGATTAAAA
>NZ_JASJFG010000502.1:0-1073 GCF_030065375.1 Microcystis sp. M49636_WE2
CCCCGATGGTCGTATGGGTTCCAATCCTGCTTTAGCGACTCCCGAACACGGTCAGAGATTCTATGAATTAGCGGTGAAAGAATTGAGTAATACTTATCTAGAATGGCTCTCTTGTCCTGTGTCTGAGTTGATTAGTAACTAAGCCACCGAGACCCGGAATAATTTAACTGTAACCCTAAGTAAGTAGCTGGTTATAATTAAATTAAAAATGGATTTTAGGTTCGATCCCCCCTGCCCCCCTTGATAAGGGGGGTGCCGATAGGCGGGGGGATCCCCCCTGCCCCCCTTGATAAGGGGGGTGTCTGACAACTTTTAACGCCTACCTACTTAGCTATAAAGGCAATCCTTGCCAAAAACGTCCCCGAAAAAACTTAAAAAATTAGACACTTCTGAGGGCGACAATCGGTTCCAATTTAGAGGCACGATAGGCGGGAAAAACGCCGAAAAAGAGACCGATACCCGTGGAAACGCTCAAAGACAGGGCGACGGCGCTGGTGGAAACAGTGGCAGCCAGGGGAGAGAAACTGGAGACGAGAACGATCGCTCCTGCACCGAAGAGAATACCAAGCGCACCGCCGGCGATGGAAACGAGAGTTGATTCAATCAGGAATTGTAAGAGAATATCCTGTTCTCTGGCTCCGATCGCTTTTCTTAGTCCGATTTCCCCGGTTCTTTCCGAAACCGAAACGAGCATAATATTCATCACCCCGATACCCCCGACAATTAGGGAAATACCGGCGATTAGAGCCAAAAGTAGGGTTAGACCCTGGGTAATCGTGCCGAAGATTTCGATCATCTGTTTAGCAGTTTCGACGCGAAAATCATCCTCAGCGACGATTTTATGGCGTAAACGCAGGAGATTCTGGATTTGGAACTTAGCTGCGCGGATTTCCTCCCCTGATCGAGCGGTGAGACTAATCCAACTCAACTCAACACCGTAGGGTCCGGTTTTGCCCACCAGTTGCGAGTTCATGGTGCTAAGGGGAATAATCAGCATTTCATCCTGATTATTGCCAAAAAAGGAGCCTTTCGCCTCTAAAATCCCGATCACCTCAAAACTGAGATTTTTGATC
>NZ_JASJFG010000509.1:0-1957 GCF_030065375.1 Microcystis sp. M49636_WE2
TGGGCAAAATTGCCATCGCCAGGGCTAATCCTGCCAAAAAGCCATGCAACCAATCGGCCCGGGTTAATCCATAAATCACGACCACCGCCGCGCAAATGGCAAGCGCAATCATCGTCAATTTACCGACAATGCGACGGGTTTCTTTCTGTAAGACCGTGTCTTCCGGTTCAACCGTTTGCAGAGCTTTGCCAATTTTTCCCATTTCAGTATGTATGCCCGTTGCTTGCACCTGGGCAATGCCCTGCCCTTGCACCGCAAGAGTGCCAGAATAGACAGTGGGTAAGTCGTCTCCACCCGGTCTCAAGGTTGCTGAAAGTTTCTCTGGGTCTTCTTCCAGCTGGATGGTGCGTTTCCTGACCGGAACAGACTCCCCGGTTAACAGCGATTCATCAATCGTCAAGTGAGTCGACCACAGCAAAATCGCATCCGCAGGAACGCGATCGCCCTCCTCCACCACGATCAAATCGCCCTGTACCACTTCTCGCCCCGCAATCCGCTGCCGCTCCCCATCTCGAATCACCAAGGCCCGAGGACTGGATAAGTCCCGCAGTGCTTCTAGAGAACGTTCCGTTTTTTGCTCCTGGTAAAGATTGATGCCAATAATAAAAAAGACAAACCCCAACAAAATCAGAGCTTCTTGAGCATCACCCAAAAAGAGGTAGATGACACCACAGGCAATCAGGAGCAATAAAATCGGCTCTTGGATAATGTCTAGGGCGATCCTTAAAAAAGTACGATGCTGAGTTGAGGGGAGTTCGTTGTAGCCGTGCTGTTTCAAGCGCTCACTAGCTTCTTGACTAGACAACCCGTTAAACTGCCTATTTTGTATAGGTGCAACCATAACAATTACCTAGGTTTTTCACACAGGCTATTCTCGCACACAGAGAGTGGGTAAGCTGTACTGAATTTAAACTACGTATTGAAAATTTTAGTACAAATGCTCAAACTTCTTCTCCCTGCTCCCCACTCTGGCACTCCAGGGCAGTATTAACGACTAATTTAGATAGTCAAGAGCTTGGCCGGTCGTCAAGACCAAATTAGGTTATAAGCTCAGACGCATCTTAACCGCCTATCCTTAGATTAGCTGAATCTCCCCCAATCCTTTTACTAAGTACCTAAGCAAAATTAATTACACATATCTAACCCCCCCTTTGCCTATTGCCTATTGCCTATTGCCTATTGCCTCTCCTAACCAAGAAGTTAATTTTTTTCTAGTGCTTAATCATATTCTTTTGCCGCTTGTACTAAGGATAAAAGTTGTCCGGTTTGCTCGGTTCCCGATACTCCTAAATCACTGTGACAGAGGATAACTTTTTCGCTTACCCTTGCTAACAAATCCCTTAAAACTCTCTGTAAACGGTCCTGATTTTCCTCTAATTCTGCTTCTGTTGTCCAGGGTTGATAGGGACTTTCTCGCCAAAAAATTGGCGCAGCAAAAAGAGTAGCAGCACCTCCTTGTTCCCAGAGTGGAGAAGAACAATCTAGCCAAAAATGCCAACGATGACTAGAACGAAAAGAACGATATTGAAAGATATTGCCTAGGGTGACTGCTGAGGAAGATTTAATAAATTGTCGCACAGGATAGGGATTAGCGGTAATTGTACCACGGCGCAAAAGTTGGATAAACTGACTAATAGTTTCGCTGGGACTTTGAAAAGAGGGTTCACTCTCACGCAAACGGCGATCGATCTCCCAAAAATGTTGGGCAGTTTCCATTAATTCTCGCAAAGCTGCCAAGTGATCGAAGGGCAAATTTTCCCCATCGTTTAATAATTGTTCGATCGCTTGATTTAAGACAAAAATCGGTAAAAGTTTGGCTTCTTGCTGCCGTTTTTTCATCCCTTCGATCCAGTGACAAATTCTTTCGTAGGCAGTACAAGCTTTTTGTCCTAAGCGATCCCAACGGGGAAAAGTTTCGATCGCTAATAAACGAGGATTTTCTGGATGCACTTGATAA
>NZ_JASJFG010001029.1:0-2654 GCF_030065375.1 Microcystis sp. M49636_WE2
ATTCTCTCTCCGGGTAATACCCAAACGGAAATGACCAGAAAACTACTGTTTTATGACCGTTATGGTGTGGAAGAATACTACATTTATAATCCCGATAAAAATGATTTGGGTGGCTGTATTCGTCGGGAAAATCGGCTCGAATATTGTTTTCATGATGGCGGTTTATACTAGAAGTCAAATCCCTTACCTTATTTAGTTGTTAAAAAATGACACGAGATACTTTACATATAAGCACTCAGGTTTTACCTGGTAATAAAATTGAAATTGCCACCCCTGAATTAAATGTGGGTGAAGTTGTTGAGGTTTTTATACTTAGCAAAACTCCTAAAAATAATCAAGATAAAAATGAATATGATTCGTTAACAGGTTTATTTAAAAGTTCTCCTGAGTTAGCTACTGAATCTGAAGAAAGTGACCAAGGCTATCCAGTTTATCTAGAGCAGACAGAGGAAGATTTAGCTAAGAATGTAAAAAAAATTGAGCGACTTAATAATAATCCAAATATCGGTCAAACACAGTTGGGTTTTGGAGAATTTATTCAAAAATTTCGCCAAGAACATAATCTAGAACAAGATGGTATTGAATCAGAAGAACTTTTAGAGGGAGTGCGTGATTTATCATCAGGAAGCGAGGTAATTTGGTGAGTTTACGTTTTTTACTCGATAGTAATATCTTATCAGAGCCTTTACGACCTCAACCGAATACAAAGGTTATGGAAAAATTACTTGAACATCAGCAAGAAATCGCTACAGCGACAGTTGTTTGGCATGAGCTTCTATTTGGATGTTATCGTCTTCCTGACTCAAAAAAACGAAGAAATATTGAGGAATATCTCCAAGAGACTGAATTAATATTACCTTTATTATCTTATGATCATAACGCCTCCACCTGGCACGCACAAGAAAGATCCCGTCTTGTTAAATTGGGCAAAACACCGCCTTTTGCTGATGGTCAAATTGCGGCAGTTGCCTGTGTTAATCAACTTATTTTAGTCACTAATAATGTCTCAGATTATAGAGAATTTCAGGGACTTAAAGTAGAAAATTGGCATTATTGATTCAGGGAAAGTAAACCTCATAACTTACGTCCCTTCAAGAACTCATTAATCATCATTATTGTCGTCTTGATTGCGCTTTTTAGACAGCACTGCACCTAATCCGAGTGTTACTATTCCTAGAATTGTAGAAGGTTCTGGAACAGAGGGAGATGACACTGTATTAGTCGATAACAAAGTAATATTCAACAAACTCAAAGAAGGTTCTCCTGAAATAGGTGTATAACCTAAAGATCCAAAATTAGAATCAACTGAACTGAAAAAGTTAGTGAATAGAGGGAGTGAGGTATCGGTAAACATTGAGGCGGAAACATCTGTTAAGATAAATCGAAAATCTCGGACAGTGCGACCCAACAAATTTCCAAATCCTAAATTGTCAAAAACCAAGACTATATAGTTATCTACTCCAAAGCGATTATTGTCAATAGTAATCCCGTAAACATCAGCTGAAGTAGTGGTGATACTAAAAGGATTTCCTCCTACAGAGAAAGATAAGGAGAAGGGACCATAACTAGAACGTTCTATGCTTATAGTTTCGTTGCCAGAGCCATTGGTAAAGTAGAATCAAAGAATAACATACCTTTTAGCGGAGTATTATTTAAACCACCAATATTGGAAAGATCAACAACTCCTTCAAAATTAAATGTGATATTGGCAGCTTGAGCGATCATTGGACTAAATAAGGTGGAAAAAGTCGAAATAGTGGTAATGGCGACCGCTAAACTGCCAAAAGCACTATTCCCAAGTCCCTTACCTGTCGCGCCCGTTTTGACATAGATGATAGCCATGATCTACCTCGTGTGAAAATGATGGTACAGAGTCGATAGTGAATATCTGCCCGAAACTTAGTTCGAGTTAGATAGAGTTGATAAATAGGTGAATACTGGAGAAAAATACACCTAGAGACACCAAAACCATTAATCAGGCTTGGATGTCAGAAAATTTAGCACTGGTTAGGGCTGATGCTTAGATTGTAGAGGCGAATAATTATAAGTCCCGTTTATTTTTTTTTTTTAATCATCAGTAAAACTAATTAAAAAATCTGCTCGCTCGAACTGAACTATGATAAGATAGTAGGGTTTTGGCAAGCTCTAGCGATAGGTGATCGGGTAGTCAAGACGAAAGCGGGATAGTTAATGATCGGGGAATAGTTTTTGCTGTTAGCCTTAAAGAAACAACTGGGGTGAACCTATGGTTACATCACCGAATCCAACTCAGATAGTCTATCCCGATAGCGATGGTAAACCCATGGCCGACAATACAAGACAATTTCGCTGGATTACGACGATTAAAGCGAATTTAGACTGGTTATTTGCCAATAATGCCGATGTTTTTGTCGCTGGTGATTTACTCTGGTATCCCGTGGAGGGAGATAATAAGACTCGACAAGCGCCTGATGTCATGGTAGCTTTTGGCAGACCAAAAGGCGAAAGAGGTTCCTATCAACAGTGGAAAGAGAACAATATCCCCCCGCAAGTGGTTTTTGAAATTCTCTCTCCGGGTAATACCCAAACGGAAATGACCAGAAAACTACTGTTTTATGACCGTTATGGTGTGGAAGAATACTACATTTATAATCCCGATAAAAATGATTTGGGTG
>NZ_JASJFG010000734.1:0-3857 GCF_030065375.1 Microcystis sp. M49636_WE2
CCTGTGTTTATCCAGTTTGCTAACGGCACTAGGAAACCCAGATGAGGTTTATATACAAATATTAAGTCCCAGTTCAGAAGTTCCTCTTTCAACGATAAATATTCACAATGAGTTGATCAAAAATCCATGGGATATTGTAGTTTATTTAGGTCATAGTCAAACCAGTAGCGACGGACATGATGGAGTTTTTATCATTGATAATGATACGGCTTTATCTCCTGAACATAATTTAAGAAATTCCCTAGAAATAGCTGTTAAAAAAGGCTTAAAACTTGTTATCTGTAACTCCTGCGATGGGTTAGGTATTGGTCGTCAGTTGGCTAATATCGGAGTACCCCATATTATTGTTATGAAAGAACCCATCGCTGTGCGGGTTGCTTTGAGATTTCTAGAAGTTTTTCTTCCCAATTTTCTTGAACATAAATCCCTACAGGAATCCTTAACAAGCGCTCGACAAGAATTAAGATTACATGAATTTGAGAAGGATGCTGCTAGTTCTTCTTTACTGCCTCGTTTGATAGAAAATCCTGAAGAACCACCGTTAATTTTACCTTTACCCCCTGAAAATACGGAGGAAAATCACCAAAATAATGATGAGCAAAGTTGGCCTTTACGTCTATCTAGTCGCTGGAAACAAGCTCTGTTATTTATTTTAAGTCTTCTGGTAACTTTATCAGTTTTATATTGGGGAGGAGTATTTTCCGATGATGCTAGTAAATACCCAGAAATTAGCTTAGGTGAAGAAATATTATTAAAGACAAACCGACAAGATAACAGTATTGAACGGGGAAGACAAGCTTTTAAAAACAAAGAATATAAACAAGCAATTCAGCTTTTTAAAAAATCCCTCGATCGCTTGCCCAATAATCCAGAAATAGCTCAAGAAATTTTACGAGGTATTGCTTTATTGCAACAGGAGTTAAATGATGAACAGGCCAACAACCCCGATTTTCACTTTCTACAGGTAGTGGTCGCTAATGATAATAATAGCCCCGTAGATGCCAAAGATCGAGCCGAAAAATTTGTTAAAGATCCGTCAATTATAGCAGTGGTTGGTCATAATGCTTCTGCTGCTAGTGAAGCGGCCAAAGATAGCTATGTACAAGGGAAAATTGTTGCCCTATCTCCCACCAGCTTTTCCCCGAAAATCTCCGGTAATGGCTATGTGTATAAGATGGTTCCCGATCTGGAAACTTTTGCCACAACCTTAAGTGAATACATCCGCAAACAAACTGACAAGCTAATTATCCAAAACCCCACTAATTTAATTTGTTATGATAATCGCTCTGGGGATAATTATAACTTCGCTAAAAAATATAAAAACATTCTCCTCGGTCAGCACTTTCAAAAAGTCATTAAAGATGCAGATTTTGACTGCAATATCGAGCCAAAAAATAATTTAGATGAACAGGAAATTTATCAAAAAATCGCTCAATATCAAGTAAATATTCTCATGGTTGCTCCCTATGTTAATGATCTGAAAAGAGCCGTCAGTATCTTTAAGCAACGTCCCGCACAACAGTTAAACTTAGTAACTTTAGGTTCACCCACTTTTCAAAGTTATCTCACCCTTGCAGAAGGTGAACAGGGGGTAGAAAATTTAGTTATCACCGTGCCTTGGTATGATCTCACACGAGATAATTATATCCACAGTTTTTGGCAAAATAAGATCAATGTTTGGCGCACTCCCATGGCCTACGATTCGACTAAAGTTATCCTCACCGCTTTGCGAAAGTTATACCAACAAGGACAAAAATTCGATCGAGAATCATTAAATCAAGTTTTAAGAAACGATTTTTCTATTGAAGGAATGACTGGCACTGTTAGATTCGATGAGAATGGTGTCCGCAACATGAATAATAATCCTGATGAGCGCCGCTACTTGATTCTACAGGTCAAAAATGGTCAATTTGTCCCCCTCGCTCCCATTAAATCTGCCGGTCCAGTCTAAACCTTCCTATCCTTGTCAAGACTTTTTACAAAACTTAACCTTATCCACTGCATTAAAGTTGACCATCACTCCTAATTAACAGGTAACACCTCTAGGAGACAAACGGCATGAAATTGTTAAAAAAATTAACCCCAAAAGCCTTGATTTTTTGGCTGATCGGTGATAAGGCAGGAAATTCTCTCGTTGCGATCTGGAATTGGTTGTGGGGTATTCCCATCGAATCCGGCGGCAAAATTGCCGTAGAATCGGCCAGAGAATCCCTAGAATCGATGCAAAAATCCCTAGCGGAATTAACAGAATCGGTGGCGCAAGTAGTAGCAGCCCAGCAATCGGCCCAAGCACAATACGAGGCAAAAAAACAGGAACACACAAACTACTTGCAACAGGCTGTCACCGCTCAAAAAAAAGGTCTTCAAGAAGCGGCAAGACTAGCTATGGTTAAGGTTCTCTCCCTAGAAAAAATTCTATCCGCCATGAAAGATCGGGTCGATAATGCCGAAAAAGTAGTCATTGCTGCTAAGGAAAAACTTCGCCAAGAGCAGGAAAAAATCGAACATTATAAATTAGAAATGAGCAACTTAAAAGCGATTAGTTCCATGAATGAGGCTTTAGGCAAAATAAACGAATTTGATAGTAGTCTCAACCTCAATAACTCCCGCGATCGCTTTGAGGATGCCAATGAAGCGATTAAAGACCGTTATCGAAAAGAAAACGCCTATAGTGAATTAAGCGAGAACTATAGCGAGAAATTAGCTCAAGAAATCGATTTCTTAAGCCTTGATGACGAAATTAACCGCCGTTTAGCCGAATTCAATCAGCAAAGTTAAGGAGTAAAGCAATGACAAAGACTGGCAAAAAAGCGAGCTTACCGCCAATTTTCTATATTTTACTGGGGTTGATCGGTTGGTTTCTTTTTCCTCAAATATTGGCAATATTTGCCCCAAAAGCCGATAATAATCCCCGCATGAGTTACGGCAATCATCTCCTGATCAAAACTAATTCTAACACCACCAAAGAATCAGCGATCGCTGCCATTGCTCAAGGTGATCACCAAGAAGCAGAGCAACTCCTGCAAAAATCCCTCGCTCAACATCCCAACGATCCCGAAAGCGTAATTTATCTAAGCAACCTGCAAACTGGCTCAAATCCCTTCAAAATCGCCGTTATTGTGCCAGCAACAACTAATCCCAACGTCGCTCAGGAAATATTGCGAGGAGTCGCCAGCGCACAAACCCAGATCAATCAACAGGGAGGGATCAACGGCAGAAAACTGATGGTTATCGTGGTTAATGACGATAATCAGCCGCAGATATCGAAAGAGGTAGCCAGTGAATTAGTCAAAAATCCCGATATTATCGCTGTTATCGGTCATAATGCCTCCGATGCCAGTTTAGCCGCCGCTCCCATCTACGAAAAAGGCGGTTTGGTGATGATTTCTCCCACCTCCCTGGCTAATAATCTCTCCGGTGCGGGAAATTATATCTTTCGTCTGGTGGCTTCTAACGGCAAAATTACGGAAACCTTAGCAAATTACATAGTAAATACAGCTAAAGTCCGAAAAATTGCTTTTTGCTACGATTCTCAAGCTCCTGATAATATTTCCTTTAAAGATGAGTTGATGGCTAATGTGGCGAAAAAAGGCGGTCAAATTGTGCCGATTGTCTGCGATCTGAGTGTACCCAATTTTAAGGCCGATCAAGCCCTTAATCAGGCGATTTCTGGGGGTGCTAACGGCCTATTTGTCGTTGCTCATGTTGATCGTCTCGATCCCGTTTTTGAGGTTATTCGCTCCAATCGTCAGCGTTTGCCTCTGTTTAGTAGTCCCACCCTCTACAATATTCGCACCCTCGAAGATGGCGGCAAAAACGCCCAAGGTTTAACCCTTGCCGCACCCTGGCACCCCTCG
>NZ_JASJFG010000422.1:0-2707 GCF_030065375.1 Microcystis sp. M49636_WE2
AAGTCCTTCCCTGTATGGATTTCAGCTACTTTTGAGCTTAGGTACTCTCATCGAATTTTATTTTAAGTTAATTATTTGCATAACAATTCCCGAAGAGCCTGATTCGTTAACACCCCAACTATTTCCCAGATGAAAATAGGTGCGATATTCTCGCCAATATTCTAATGTTATTAGTAGTTGGTCTTCCGTACTCAATTTGCTCGGTCTGCCAGTCTTTTTTTGCCAAACTTTTTCTGCCTTTAGGACTGTTACCATATCCTTAAATGTATCTGGATACACGCCACACAAGCGTTTGAACTCTGTTGGCTTTAAAGTTTTTACTTGTTCGTAAGTCATCTTTCAATCTTAACTCTTGGACTATTTTATCCTATTTTGTCTAGACTTATGCAAGAGATCTCTTGGAATGCCACAACTACATGGACAAGCGATGCCTGGAATACCACAACAAAATGGACAAGTGATGCTTGGAATGCCACAACAAAATGGGTAAGTGATCTTTGGCCTTTCTCATCTTCATCGGATTTTCTGTCTGTTACAGCCTTTAATGAGATGAATAGTGATTCTATTAATCTTCAACAGACTCTCATTAATAATCCTTGGCAAGCGATCGCTCAATGGACTCCTGAAGCGTGGGAAGCAACCACTCACTGGAGGATGCGGCATGGCAAGCGACAACAGCATGGACTCCTGAAGTGTGGCAAGCGACAACAGTATGGACTTCTGAAGTGTGGCAAGCGACAACAGCATGGACAGATGAGATATGGCAAGCCACCACTCAACTTGATAGTACAACAGGGGATGAAATCCTTTTCGGGACAATTGGCAATGACAATCTAAGTGGCAACGCGGGCAAGGATATTCTCGATGGGTTAGCAGGAAATGATGTTCTTGATGGAGGAGAAGGGAATGATATTATCAAGGGAAGTGCTGGTAATGATAGCCTAACAGGGGGGACAGGTAGCGATAGTTTCGTCTTTGAGAGTCCCACAGAAGGGATAGATACCATCGAAGATTTTGACAGTAGTGAGGGCGATCGCATTGTCATTTCGGCAACGGGTTTTGGCGGAGGATTAATCCCTGATGCGGTTCTCGCAGAATCTCAGTTTGTCTTAGGGACGACGGCGGTTGATAGTGATGACCGATTTATCTATGATCCAGCTACTGGAAATCTGTTCTTCGATCCTGATGGCAATGGTGCTGCACCTCAACAACAGATTGCTATTCTAACAGGCGCACCTAACTTGAGTGCAGGGGATATCTTTATTTCTGGCAATTCAACAACCCCTAGCATCAAAATTACCGCCCCATCTACTAATGTCAGTGACACCAAAGTAACCATTGAATGGAATGCCTTTGATGCTGACTCAGAAGCAACCATTAGCCTATTCTACGACACGGACAATCAAGGATTTGACGGTGTCTTGATCGCTGATCGATTAGCGGAAACCGATGGACAAGGAAGCTTTGTTTGGAATACCGAAAATATTCCCCTAAAAGATTATTTTATCTATGCTCAAATTTCTGATGAAACCCATTCTCCTGTTTTTAGCTACGCCAAAGGACAAGTTTTATTAAAACCTTTGGTAGAGGCGGATTTGTCGGTCACTAAAACCCCTAGTGTTACCTCTGTGGAATTGGGAGAAACTTTTACCTACACGATTCAAGTCACTAATAATGGCTCAGTTACGGCTCAAGGGATAACAATCACGGAAATCTTAGCAGAACCTGTTACTTTTGCTTCTGCCAGTCTTACCCCCTCTCAACAGAGCGACAATGCTTTTACTTTTGATATTGGGGAGCTGCCATCGGGTGAAAGTCAAATAATAGAAGTCACGGCGATCGCTCCTACACTATTAACAGGAACAATCATCTCTAATACCAGTGTTTTAAGTGAAACCAATGATCCTAATCTAACCAATAATGTCGCACTTTTAGCAACTGAGGTCACTGCACCCGCACTCCCAGACTTAGTGGTAACTCGTACTGATAGTTCAGGTGGGGTCAATATTAACTCTCCCTACAGTTATAGCCTAACGGTCACTAACAATGGTTCTGCCACAGCCACAGGGGTTATTCTGACAGAACAATTACCTTCGACAGTTGATGTCATTAGTGCCACGGCTAATGTTCCTGGACTACAGCGCAATCTGGTAGATTTGATTAAGTTCCCACTGAATGCAGGTGAACGAGTAACTCTCGATATTGATGCGAGGACACTGGGATCATCTTTAGATTCTGTCTTGCGCTTGTTTGATTCAACAGGTATTCAATTAAGGGTTAGTGACGACAACCCTGCACCGAATGAACCTTTTAGTCGGGATTCTTATATCGATTTTACCGCTTCGGTTTCTGGGACTTATTACGTCGGGGTGAGTGGCTACTCCAACTTTAGCTACAATCCTTTCATTGATGGCAGTGGAGCTTCAAGTTCTTCATCAGGTAACTATACGCTTGAAATTAAAGTAGGAAGTGGCGGTTCTACCAATCAGGTGGTTTTGGGTGAACCTAATAACTGGACTTCCCCGTTGACAAAAGGCCATAACCTGTGCTGTAGAAAGGATTAAGAGAATTTACAGCGCCCCGTTACTGGGTACAAATCAGGGAAACTCCCAATAAATCTAACGCTTTTTGTTGCAGTTGGGTCGGTCGAGTTATCTTAGAAAAACGATAACTTCCCTCCCTAATCGTACATTCCACTGTATTCAAG
>NZ_JASJFG010000061.1:0-2719 GCF_030065375.1 Microcystis sp. M49636_WE2
ATCAAGGGTTGCGCTTGCTTTGGTTTAACCTGAGCGACTTAGTTTTTGCTGCGCTTTTTTTCTGGCTTGAGATTTTAGGTTCGACAGCAACTCCTTGATTGTTTTTTGAGTTACCCCTTGACAATCAAGACAGTCGCTACGTTCATCTTATATTTAATTCCACCCACCTACTTAGAATATGAAACTTATGTTCCTCTTGCAGATCAGCTTTTTACGATATACTTAGAAGAAATAAATAAGGTTTTGCTCAAGGATTTTTTGCAGATGGAAGGAACTATTTTACGCTTCGACACCTCCAATAACACAGGGGTTATCAGAGGCAATGACGGGACAAGATACCAGTTCACAAACTCCGATTGGAAGGACGAAAAAGAATTTCCCAGAGTGGGGTTATTGGTGAATTTTGAGGTTAACTTAAACAATGAACCCGTTGATATTTACTGTATTCCTAAAGATAAGGGAAAGAGAATATGGCAGTATGATGGATATCTGGTGATGTTGCGGGGGGCATCTCTACCAAATCGCTGTATCAAAACCAATCGCCCGGTAACGGGAAAAGAAGAACAGACTTTATCCTTTAATCCTTTATTCGTTAATTTTTCTGCCCTTTTTTCTGCCCTGATTAGAATCATTTTTTTAATTTTTGTGCCCTGGATTGTAACAATACCGGTTATCATTGCATATTTTGCTATGACAAAATACGAAAAAATCACTTTTGGACTTTCTCAAGAAGTTAAAAAACAGCACAGATTATTAACAGATAGGATTTTCTCGTGCGTAATTTTTGGGATGATTATGGCTGCTGCTACAATACATTTTTTGAATCTAGCATACGGAGATGGAATTGTCTCGGTTTCTTTAGTAATATTTGCACTATTGTGCTTGCCGTTTTGGTTGATTTTACGGAAATCGCCACTGTCAACTTCTGGAATTTCAATAGTCTGGATTCAGGGTGAATACATTTGCATCCGTGGAATCAATAAAGAATATCTTTCTGAGTTTCCTGAATGGAGTGATTATAGACGACGTGGTTAGTTTTTTATTTATCCGAAATCTTACCAGAAGCCTTAGAAATTGCCAGAGGGATTGGGTCTGAATACTACCGTGCAAAGGCATTAAAAACATTAACCGCCACATTAACCCCTGCTAATGTTGACTTATCTTTCTGGCAAGATGTCCTTCAGGCTTTGGGAACTCTCACTCGTCCTCGTTTCCTCGAAACTATTCCTAACTTAGTACCTTTAATCCTTCATTTTGAGGGAGAGGTCGCCTTAAGAGAAGTGTATCAAAGTATTAAGGATGTTAGTCGGTGGTGGAAATAATTCCCCTTATGATGTATAATGCTAGACCATAGCGGATAAGGTATTCAACCGCTCTAAAAACCTAGCTATCTAATCGATAGGCGCACCTTGAAAACTAGAGTTATAGGGTTCCATAAAGGATTGCTTTTATGGGTAAAAGCTCTAAGCATCAAGTACCAGAGAAACCAATTATTTTAGAGGTTTTGAACTGTATCGTAGGGCATACGAGAACAGGCTTCTGTAAGGTCGCGAAAGTCTGAGGAGAGACTCGCCTCTGGGTTAGATACCGCAAGGGGTCTGATTTAAGCGAACTCGTTGAGCCAGAAATTCTAATCAGTGATGATAGAAGAATCCACGTCCGTTCACGGCGCGGAGTATGTCAACTGAAGTGTTACCCGAAACCCTTAGAAATTGCCAGAACGATTGGGTCTGAATACAACCGTGCAGAGGCATTAAAAGCCTTAACCGCCACCTTAACCCCTGCTAATGTTGACTTATCTTTCTGGCAAGATATCCTTCAGGCTTTGGGTACTCTCACTCGTCCTAAATTCCTCGAAACCATTCCCAACTTAGTCCCTTTAATCCTTCATTTTGGGGGGGAGGTCGCTTTAAGAGAAGTGTATCAAAGTATTAGGGATGTTAGTCGCTGGTGGCGGTGATTCTCCTGTCAATAATTGCTATAATAGCTAAAATGGTCATAATGGCTAGTTTCTATAAAGGTTAGTTATGAAAACATTAGGAGCCTCAGAAGCAAAAAATCGCTTTGGCGAACTGTTAGACTTGGCTCGAAGAGAACCAGTAAAGATAGCAAAAAAGGGACGTAATGTTGCAGTCGTGCTGTCAATCGAGGAATTTGAGAGATTTTCCGAGTTAGAAAATCAACTTTTGGCTTTACAGGCAGAAAAAGCTCATCAAGAAGGTTTTATCGGAACAACAGAAAGTGAGGCTTTACTGTCAGAAATTTTAAATGCTTAAGATTAACCTATCTCGACAGACAACTAAACGCTTAAAAAAACTGCCAGATAAACACGCCAAACAAGTAGCCACAAAAATAACCGAACTGAGAACAAATCCCTATCCCCAAGATTCTCTAAAGTTAAAAGGATACTCCTATCATAGAGCCGATATTGGTGAATATCGAATCGTTTATCGTGTTGAGGAGCAAACACTAGAAATCTTGCTGATTGACAAACGAAACGATGATGAAATTTATAAACAACGGCTCTTCCGAACTTGTCATGTAAAATTAAAGAAAAAACAGACAATTATTGCTGACCAATAAAACAATAATTTATCTTTAAAAGCTGACTATGCTTGCAATACAGCAATTTATTGGTTAAAATATAGACAGCCAAGACCAGCAATTTTAGACACAAGCTATACTTATGCCATCAAATCCACAATTAAAGTTAATGACC
>NZ_JASJFG010000892.1:0-4358 GCF_030065375.1 Microcystis sp. M49636_WE2
CATAAAGCGGTTAAATCTACCGGTAGCCATTCCGCCACGAAAGCGACTAAAGCAACGACTAAAACCGTTAAAGTCAGAATAATTGGTGTTGGCATTGATTTATTTTTTCGTCATGAACCAGCGAATAAATAACTTCTCCAACTCGATCCAAACAAACATTAAGGCACTAAATCCAAAACAGATTAATAATTCTGTGCCACTAATCCATTGAGTGCCGAAGAAGCTTTGTAGAGGAGGAGCATAAATTAACAACAATTGTAGGATCGTTGTCAAGCCCACGGCGGCAATAATGTAAGGATTAGAGAAGGGATTCATTTGCACAGCTAACTGGGTATGGGAACGCACCGCTAAAGCATGACCCATTTGTGCTAAACAGAGGGTAGTAAATACCATGGTTTTCCAGCGTCCAGGATCTCCGATTTCGGGGGTTGCCTGAGTATATTGGTAAGCCCAAGCCATCATAATAATGGTCAGAATCGCAAACACCACACCGATGCGAATCATATACCAACCCAAACCGCGAGCGAAAATGCTTTCCCGGGGGCTAAAAGGTGGACGTTTCATCACATTAGGTTCGGCGGGTTCCATTGCCAGAGCCAGAGCCGGTAAACCGTCGGTGACAAGGTTCATCCAGAGGATTTGCAAGGGAGAAAGGGGTACACCGCCTAAACCGAGCAGAGGAGCCGCTGCAATCGTTAAAACCTCGCCAATATTACTGCCGAGAATGTATTTAATAAAGCGCCGAATGTTACTGTAAACCACGCGCCCTTCTTCAGTGGCAGCGACGATGGTGGCAAAATTATCATCCAGCAAAATCATATCGCTGGCTTCTTTGCTGACATCAGTTCCGGTAATGCCCATGGCGATGCCGATATCCGCTTGTTTTAGTGCCGGAGCATCGTTCACCCCGTCCCCCGTCATGGCGACGAATTTGCCCCGTTTTTGCAAAGCTTGGACGATTCTCAGCTTATGTTCGGGAGAAACACGAGCATAGACGCTCACACCATCTACCTCTCTCTCTAGATCATTCTGAGACATTTTTTCTAATTCTTTACCCGTGATTACTCGCTCCCCGGGGGCAGCAATGCCTAATTCAATGGCGATCGCCTTGGCGGTTAATTGGTGATCTCCGGTAATCATAATCGGACGAATTCCCGCTTGACGACAGAGGGCAACCGCTTCTTTAACTTCTTTGCGGGGTGCATCGAGCATTCCCACCAATCCCAACCAAACCAAGGATTGTTCCTCACTATCTTCTCTTTCCGCTTCTGGCACTTCTGTCATCGGTTTATAGGAAAAACCTAAGACTCGTAGGCCATTACCCGCCATTTCGTCATTTTGTGCCAAAATACGGCTTCTTTGTTCAGCTGTTAAGGGTTGACTTTCCGCCCCAACTTGGATCAGAGAACAACGTTCGAGAATTAATTCTGGTGAGCCTTTGGTAAACATTAAATAGGCAGAATCCCCCAAACCTAACTGGGCATTCTCACAGATTACTGACATTCTCTTTCTTTCGGAAGAAAAGGGAAATTCGCCTAAACGAGGGCTTTTGGGTGCTAATGCTTCCCGATATAGTCCTCCTTTACCCGCTAACGTCAGTAAAGCTCCTTCGGTGGGATCGCCTAAAATTAACCATTCTTGCGCTTTATTTTGCAAAAGTGCATCATTACACAGCACACAAGCCGTTAAAATTGCCTGTAGTTCGGGATCACTTTCACTAACACCATTAAACTCACCGATAGGCGCGTAACCTTCCCCCGTGACAGTAATTGTCTGCTCGGAAGTATTAACTTTCTGCACCACCATTTTATTTTGAGTTAAAGTTCCGGTTTTATCGGAGCAAATCGTCGTTACAGAGCCTAAAGTTTCCACTGCCGGCAATTTACGGATTAAAGCTTGTCTTCTCACCATTCTTTGGGTTCCAATTGCCAATGTCACCGTTACCACTGCCGGTAAACCTTCGGGAACAACGGCCACAGCCATACTGAGGGAAGTTTCGAGGAATGATTCAAAAAACTGCCAACCAAAGCGAATTACGCCCCCAAGCACGACTAGAGCCACTAAAGCTAGGGAACTACTCACTAAAACGTTACCTAACTGCGACATTCGCTGCTGTAGGGGAGTTGGTTCACTTTCTACTCCTTGCAACATGGCGGCAATTTTACCGATTTCCGTATCCATTCCCGTCTTGGTAATCGCCACTTTCCCCCGCCCCTGTACTACTTCTGTACCCTGATAGACGAGGTTAATGCGATCGCCTAAAGAGGCATCCTCCGGTAAAACCTTCTGTGCTTGTTTATTCACCGATTCCGCTTCCCCCGTTAAGGCAGCTTCCCGGATTTGCAGGTTTTGTGCTTCTAATAATCTGCCATCGGCGGCAATTTGTACCCCCGCTTCCAGCAACATGATATCCCCGGGGACAAGTTCCTTGGCCGCCACTTCAAAGGTGCTACCATTACGAATAACCCGGACTTTCGGCGAGGATAACTGCTTAAGGGCGGCTAAAGCCTTTTCTGCCCGACTTTCCTGTAAATATCCTAAAATACCGTTTAAAATAACAATTGTAAAAATAGCGATCGCATCTTTGGGAAATTCCCCTTTTTTTAAGTCCAAAACTGCCGAAACCACCGCCACGGCAATCAGCATCACTAACATAATGTTAGTAAACTGTTCCCATAAAATCATTAACGGGCTACGTCCCCCCGTTTCTTTTAGTTCATTTAAACCGAAAATATCTTTTCTTTTAACAATTTCGTCCTCAATTAAGCCGGTTTCCCCATTGGTTCTCAGGATTTCGAGGGTTTGTTCCCCAGTTAAATTATGCCAAGCACGATTATTCTCTATTTCCGAGACTTGAGGTGACGTAGTGGGAAAAGTCATAGCGATCAATTGAAGAGGGTGTACGCGTGAACTAAAAAGGTAAGCGAATTAAGCTAATTACATATCACAATATCAGTTATCAGTTATCAGTGACCAGTAAGCAGTGACCAGTTATCAGTTATCAGTGACCAGCAAACAGTTATCAGTGACCAGTAAGCAGTCATCAAGGAAGTGGGGAGGGGTAATTATGAATTATGAATTATGAATTATGAAGTGGGGTGTGGGCTTCGCCCGTGAGCTTTTGTCGAACGCTGAACTCAGGCCGAGGTCCGAACGGGTGTGGGGAAATGGGGAGAATAAATAAAAATAATCTCCTGTCTCCTACCTTTTGCCTCTTGCCCCCTGCCTTCTCGACAATCTGAAAAAAAATGTAACGAAATGTGAAGTATAATAGCGAATGTGATAAAGACAAGACATTAGAGAGTAGATAGGAAACGATGCGAGTTGCGATCGCTGGTGCGGGACTAGCCGGATTATCTTGTGCGAAATACCTTGTCGATGCGGGACATACGCCCATCGTACTGGAACGTCGCGATGTATTAGGGGGAAAAATTGCCGCTTGGAAAGATGCCGATGGGGACTGGTACGAAACCGGTTTACATATCTTCTTTGGCGCTTATCCCAATATGCTGCAATTATTCCAAGAATTAGGCATAGAGGATCGTTTACAGTGGAAAGAACACTCGATGATCTTCAATCAGCCGGAAAAACCAGGGACCTATTCGCGGTTTGACTTCCCTGATATTCCCGCCCCAATTAACGGTATTGTTGCCATTCTCCGCAATAACGATATGTTAACTTGGGAGGAAAAAATTAAATTTGGACTCGGTTTAATCCCTGCCATTGTTAAAGGCCAAAGTTACGTCGAGGAGATGGATAAATATTCTTGGTCGGAATGGTTAGAGAAACAAAACATCCCCCCTAGGGTAGAAAAAGAAGTGTTTATCGCTATGTCGAAAGCCCTAAACTTTATCGATCCTAACGAGATTTCCGCCACAATTCTACTAACAGCCCTCAACCGCTTTTTACAGGAGAAAAATGGCTCAAAAATGGCTTTTCTCGACGGTTCACCCCCGGAAAGACTCTGCCAACCTTTAGTCGATTACATCAGCGCTAGAGGTGGCGAAGTGCGCTTAAATGCCCCTTTAAAAGAGATACTCTTAAATGAAGACGGCACAGTTAAAGCCTTCTTAATGCGCGGTTTAGACGGTGGGGAAGATTATCTTTTTGAAGCAGATATTTATGTTTCGGCGATGCCAGTAGATCCTCTAAAAGTTTTACTGCCTAAGCCTTGGCAAGAAGATAAATTCTTTCAAAAACTAGAAGGATTAGAAGGAGTTCCCGTCATTAATTTACACCTCTGGTTTGATCGCAAACTAACCGACATCGATCATTTATTATTCTCCCGTTCGCCCTTACTCAGTGTTTATGCTGACATGAGCAACACCTGTAAAGAATACGCTAACCCCGATCGCTCG
>NZ_JASJFG010000457.1:0-1208 GCF_030065375.1 Microcystis sp. M49636_WE2
ATCGACAAAAACACAACCCTGATAAACCGAAAGATCTCTATCCTTGAGGGTATGGACTCCCCAACGTTTAGCCGGTAAACCCGTTAGTTTTACCAAAGCGACATTTTCCTGATGGGAGAGAGTACCCGCATAGACTATATCGCAGTGAATATCGTACTGTTCGGCGATAATTTGATAGGCCCAGGCACTAGAAAGAGCATCGGGATCCGGGAAATCCTGCATCACCACAATTTGATTTTCGCCACGATGATTTTCCAAAGTACGTCGCAGGCGATCGATCAGGGAAATAAGTAGGGTATCATTACTAACCGTGACTGGAGGAAGGGGACATACTGCCGACGCTTCCCCTACCACTACATCGGTTTCGAGGGACTTGGCAGGAACTAGACTCAGTAATTCAGCCATCATTTTTAGAAAAGTTCGCTTAAAG
Source organism: Microcystis sp. M49636_WE2 (assembly GCF_030065375.1). Classification (NCBI taxonomy): domain Bacteria; kingdom Bacillati; phylum Cyanobacteriota; class Cyanophyceae; order Chroococcales; family Microcystaceae; genus Microcystis; species Microcystis sp. M49636_WE2. The sequence continues at coordinate 431 of NZ_JASJFG010000457.1, forward strand.
GTAGATTCAGTCAGGATTTTTTGAGTTAATTAATTCTAGACGATATTCTCGCTCGATCGGTTCATCTCAATTATTAAGCTTTTCTCGCCCCTAGCTCCTTACTCTGGGGCCATAACTCTAGTCTATCGAAAGACCTCTCCTGTTTGTTCTGGGAGAGCGGTTAGGAGTGAGGGCAATTAACCATCGCTGCCATTACTTGAGAAAAATGATATAACTGGACTTCCCCACTTCCCCACTTCCCACTCTCCCATACTTTTTAAACAGGATTTAGAATCACCACCGTCCCTAAATATTTGCTCCGATTTTTTATAGTAAAGTTATACTATTAAGGAAGCAAAGACGAAACTCTAGGGTTAAGCAATGGTTAGACAACTCGACGACAGCCCGAAAACCGCAATCGTCTATCCCGATAGCGACGGGAAACCGATGACCGATAATACAAGACAATTTCGCTGGATTACGACGATTAAAGCGAATTTAGACTGGTTATTTGCCAATAATGCCGATGTTTTTGTCGCCGGTGATTTACTCTGGTATCCCGTGGAGGGAGATAATAAGACTCGACAAGCACCCGATGTCATGGTAGCTTTTGGCAGACCAAAAGGGGAAAGGGGTTCCTATCAACAGTGGAAAGAAGACAATATCCCCCCGCAAGTGGTTTTTGAAATTCTCTCTCCGGGTAATACCCAAACGGAAATGACCAGAAAACTACTGTTTTATGACCGTTATGGTGTGGAAGAATACTACATTTATAATCCCGATAAAAATGATTTGGGTG
>NZ_JASJFG010000762.1:0-4424 GCF_030065375.1 Microcystis sp. M49636_WE2
GGCAAAAAGACCTAGAGCCTGTGCCACCTGCTCTAGCTCAACGCAACAGCTAAATCGGACGCAGATTCTCAAAGTTTGTAAAGTAAAGTATGGTTTCGCCTCTGTTGCTCGATATAGGACAGATGGAGTGAGCCGTAATCATCACCTGAGTCGGTAAACTGAGAAATCTTGATAGTTGACAGATAGACTGTTGTGGGTTCCGTAAACCTTTATTATGTTGAGTCCGTTAATTTTTTAGGAGTCCATATCGTTTGTACAAGATGAAGCCCGCCTCCCTAGGCGGGCCTATTGTGTTTTTAGAAAACCGCCACGAGATATTCCTGTAACTGCAATTGATAACCTGCCTGTAGCTGACAGGGATAATCAAGGGAAAACTCAGGTAAAGCTAATAGAGAACTTTTTTGACAACTAACCAAAGCCACATCGAAGCGACAGGTTAAATCGGACCATTGGGGATAAAAGGAGAGAAATATCTGAGCAGCTTCGTAAATTCTCCCCTGTTTACGGTCATCGATTGCTAATTTGCCCCCTAAATCCCAATTGCCAGCGCTGCGGGTTTTCACCTCGACAAAAGCGAGAATCGCCTGAGATTTAGACAAAACGATTAAATCGATTTCACCGCCGCCACTACGCCAACGACGCTGGAGGATATGCCATTGCTGTAATTGCAACCAATCCGCCACCAAATTTTCGCCCAATTCCCCCACAGTTGTCATATTCAGTTATCAGTTATCAGTTATCAGTTATCAGTTATCAGTTATCAGGGAACAGGGAACAGGGAACAACGTTGATTTATTATCCTGTCTTCTGACTCCGAACTCCTGACTACTGGCTCCTGTCTCCTGTCTCCGAACCAAGCAGGACAATTTTCTTTACCAGAGGTTTATTACAAAAGTCCTTCTAGACGACGACGGATGCTGTCCAACTCCGCATCGGGAATCTCGGAAAACTCTTCTTCGGCGGGGGGGACTTCCTCTTTTCGCCAATCCAACTCGGAGGCATTGCTTTCGGGGGGAATTACCAACATACCCGCTTCAATCATCTCCGCTTGATAGCCAGCATCGCGACAAAATTCTGCCACTTCCTCCGAATCAATTTTCTCTACCGTGGGAGTCGGAAAATCCTGCGCCTCTAACAGCAGCGCATAACGGGTGGCATCATCTTCCGATTCAAACATCAACACCTTATTGATAGCTCCCATTTGAATGGTGTGGATACCTTCGTTTTCTGTGCCTGCGTTAAAAAGTAGTACAAATACACGCATAATTACTATTAGCGATCGATAAGCAGTGGTCATCTATACTCATTTTACCCCCCTTCTCGATCGCTAATCCTCAGTAATTTTAGTTTCTCGTCAACCACTTTTGACCGTTAAGCCGTTGCAGGGTGTAAAACAACAGTAAATCGAGACTAACTTTCCTTTCATCGATCATAAATGATTCAAGTGTACTAGGTTGAGCGCCGCCCTCAGCCTGGGAAAAAGCTTTTTTACCGTTGATGTTTTCTTCCAAAAAATAAATGCTAAATTGACGCATTCCCCCGAGCCAATTGCCGGTTAACTGCCAACAGGGAGAGCTAGAAAAGCCCTGCACGGCAATTTTATCCTGTTTAAAGGACAGTTTTATATCAGTTATACCCAGCTTTTGCAAGGCTGCCGCCAGTGCGGGTTGAAAATGCTGCTCGATAAATTCAGCAAAGGGTTTTTCCTCGACGGTAGGCTCCTTGGGTTTTTTAGCAGCCGCAGGTTGAGCCGGTTTTTCTGCTGCTGCTGCCGGAGTTGCGGGGGTGGTGGTTTCTTCTGCCATAGGAATTAATCTGGAATGGGTAGGTAGCTACAATTATATTTTCTCCCGGGTTATCGGTTATCAGTTTTTTTAGCTATCAGCTTTTATTTACCCCATTGATTAGCCACTTTTCTGGTGAGGGCATTTCTCATAAAGATGAAGTATAACTGGACAGGGTAATGAAAACCTCTATATCAAGGTAGTAGGGTTGATTCATGAATCAACCCTACGAATCAACCCTACGAATCAACCCTACGAATCAACCCTACGAATCAACCCTACGAATCAACCCCCCTTATCAAGGGGGGCAGGGGGGATCAAACCTAAAATCCATTCAACCCTACGAATCAACCCCCCTTATCAAGGGGGGCAGGGGGGATCAAACCTAAAATCCATTTTTAATTTAATTATAACCAGCTACTTAGGGTTTACTGAAAAAGTTTTTACTGGAGGCAGGGTGTAGAATAAAATTTCCCAGAAGCAATCTTTTTAATGTCTCATCGCTTCTATTATTTTCATGGTTTCGACGCTGACAGTACAGACTCTTTGTAGTAAGTCAATTACTGTTTCTTTATAATCGGCAAAGCGATAGTTATTAAATCTTTCGGCGATGGTTTGATCTTTGGGTTTCTTTTCCTTATATTGATCTAAAATCCATTCTAGGGCCGAACGATTACCGAGTTTATATTCCCAGGCAATTTTGGGAATATCTTGTAGGAAAGTGACATCATCGAGGTTGATAGAATTTTTTTCTCGGTCAGCTTTTAGTTTAGGTTTCGGTTTGAGGTTATTATTAGTATCAATGCGGGTTAGTGGGTAGGGTGCGACGGTTTCATAGTTGATATGTAATTCCATTAGTTTGCTTCCCCATTCTACCCATTGAGAGAAGTTATCATAAAAGGGAAGCCGGGGAAATTCTCGCTTAAGATTTAATTCGTATTTACTGCGATATTCCGGGTAGTGGAGGACTGCATAAGTGTAGTGGAAGATATCGAGTTTGGTGATGGTTTTATCGTTGTAATGTTTTTGGAATTGCTGCAATCCCCAATCGGTGATATTATCGATACGGTTTCCTTCTTTGTCGTAGCGGTAGAGGGGGAGACAAAGTGTATCACCAATGAAATGATAATCAACCGGACAATTAGAGGTTAAAACTTGAAAAGGTTTAGAAAGCGGAGTACCTGAAAAATAAATAACACTATTACTATAATCAAATCCTTTCCCAAACAATTCTGCATGATAGTTAGTTAGAACATCATTGAGTATAAAATCGCTGTAAAATAATTGCTTTATAAAAGGGCGAAAGAGAGAAAATATAATTTTTGCTCTGTCAAAAGTAATGCTATGCCTAGCGATTAAGTGCTTCTTTAAATCTCGACTCCATTTAATATTAAGATTTACCATTTCATCAATATTTATATTGGAAAACAAAGACGTTTCTGCGTATTTAAAAATATCTGAATTATAAATATCGATAAAATAACTTATCTTGCTCTCAAGTTGCTGTGAATTGAAATCATATACCCATTCATCTCTATTACTCTTTATTCCATTTGTGTACAACTTAAATATTGCTACTTCATGAATTTGATCTTTGGACAGCTTAGTATCTTTATCAACTACAGGTATTAAGCTATTAAAATCATTATCTGATTGTTCAATCCAATTATGTTTTTTGTCTGGTATGATATGCTCAAAGTGAATATCTTTGAAATCATTTACTTGCAGATAATTAAGTTTATTTTGTCGCAATTCATGAACATCAAAAGGATTCGCATAAGAAAGCTTATTTCGATTATTATGATTGTCTTTAATCAAAAAACTTATCACAATACCTGTCATAGCAGCAGCACCAAAAATTGTGTGTTTTTCACCAATGAAAATACCATCTCTACCAGAAATTTTTCTGACATTACCACCTAAATCTATAAAATAAGCGCAAGTAAATTCTTCTTCAATACATTTTCTAAATCCATCAAAGGAGCGACCATCCAAGAAAGAAGAGTTAGTAATAAAAGCTATTATACCATTTTCACCTAACCTATCTGTAGCCCAACGAAAGAAGCGAGAATACATATCATATAGCTTTGTCTTCTGCGCTGTACTCTCTTCGATGTAAGTATCCTTAATGCGCTTATCAATAGCAGGATACTTCCGATTTTTATTATTGTCATTCTCATTTTGCTGATTAGCATTATAAGGAGGATTACCAATAATTACAGAAATATTGCGGTCATTTTGATTTTGAATCCGTTGGGTATTCTCCACCGACATGGCAAACAAATCCATCTGCTTGAGATGAAAAGCAGCATGGTCCAGGGTATCCACAAAACAGATATGCTCAAACTCCTCATACTCACCCATCTTCTGCTTGTAGGTGAACTCAATATTCAAATTAGCAATATAATAAGGCAGAATTGCCACCTCATTACAGTGCATCTCATGCTTATACTTGTACCGTAACTTATCCTTCGGTAAATACTCAATCAACTCCGTTACAAAAGTTCCTGTCCCCGTCGCCGGATCTAAAATTTCTACTCCTGGATCCGCCAACAACTTACCAAAATGCTTGTGGACTAAATAATCGACACTTTCAATCATAAAACGGACAATTTCATTGGGTGTATAGACAATTCCCAA
>NZ_JASJFG010000521.1:0-3391 GCF_030065375.1 Microcystis sp. M49636_WE2
TTTCAAATATTTTGAGTATAAATACTCTATATACTCACTTCTCTGCGATGCAGTCGCACTCGCGGGAGCGCATTTTGTAGCCTGCTTAAAGCTTTGTTTCTGTCTGTATCACTTGTTACTTTTTAAAATGAGAATTGCTGCCAATTCATAATTCATAATTCATAATTCATAATTCCCACCTAATTTTTTTGACGGGGGAGAGTGACTTGTAGGCGAGCGCCGCCGGTGTTAGGATCATTTTGAGCGACGATCGAACCGCCATGGGCTTGAATAATCTCTTTGGCAATCGATAAACCTAAACCGGTACTATAATCCTTTGTGCCTTGTTTTTGACGGGTGCGGGAAGGATCACCGCGAAAGAGCCGATCAAAAACGTAGGGGAGATCCGCTTCGTTAAATCCCTTCCCGTTGTCGATAACGTCAATTTTCAGCCATTTTTCCCCGATAGTATCGGATATTTCTCGAATTTCTAGGCGAATTTTCCCCTGATCGGGACTATACTTAATGGCATTATCAAAGAGATTCAGGAAAACTTGCAGCAGACGAGAATGATCCACTTCCAGCGTCCAATCCACCGGAGAGGAATAATCTAAGCTAATCTGTTTTTGGGCGGCTATTGGGGTGACAGTCTGCCAAGCAGCGCTGATTAATTCCTCTAGATTAATTATCTGGTATTGTAAAGATCGCCCCGCATCCGCTTGTAATTCACTGATTTCTAGCCAATCGCAGACTAATTGACTCAAACGCTCCACTTCTTTCCCCATTTGTTCTAACCAGCGTCTTTCGGGAGCTTGCAGGCGTTTTTGTAAAGCTTCGGTAAGGAGAGAAATGGAGGTTAAGGGAGTGCGTAACTCGTGAGTTAAGTCAGAGAAAGCTCGCTCGCGATTTTGCGATAATTCCACTAAAGGCTGTCTATTTTCGATAAATACAGCGATTTGACCTTCTGGCAAGGGATAACCGTAACCCTTCAAGGCAATCGATTTAGGAGCAATCACTTGGCGATCGCTAATAGGGGTGACAGGATAATTAGTCGGGTAAAAAGTCCAAGTTTGCACCTGTGGACTCTGTTTTTGGCGAGTTTCTTGAATTAATTGATCTAATTCGTAGGATCGCACCAATTCCAGCAGCAGACGCACCTGATCTGGCTGCCAGCGATCGAGTTTTAAGAGGGTAATTGCCTGTTGATTACACCAGAGCAGTTGATTATCGGCATCCACATGAAGATAGGCGATCGGCGCTCGTTCTAGCAAGGATTTCTGAATTTCTAAGCTCTTTTCTCGCTCTTGCAGACTTTGGGAGAGAAACTGTAATTCTCGACGCACTAGGGAGGTAACGGGAAAAGAAGCCGACAAATCCGCCGAATCCGAGAGAGCGCTTAGGGTTCGCTTTAACTCTCTATTTAAGCGTGAGACTTGCCAGTAACAAATACTCAAACCTAAAACTACTCCCAAAATAAAAGCGAAAATAGTCATTGTCTGCGCGAGCGGCGATCGCTAAACTTGAAAATATAATCGCTCACCTAGCCAAAACGATAACCGAAACCGCGTACAGTAATCAGGTATTCCGGTTGACTGGGATCGATTTCTAGTTTTTCGCGTAACCAGCGAATGTGAACATCGACGGTTTTGGTGTCTCCTAAAAAATCTGGCCCCCAAATTTGTTCAATTAATTGCTCTCTTGACCAAACTCGGCGCGGATAACTCATAAATAGGTCGAGGAGACGGAATTCTTTAGGAGAAAGGTTAATTTCTTCATCTCGCACTGTCACCCGACATTCCTGGGTATAGAGAAGAACATCGCGGAATTTGCGCACGGTAGCGGCAGCTAGGGAAGTAAATCCTTGACGACGAATCAGAGCGCGACAACGAGCGACTAATTCGCGCATACTAAAGGGTTTAGTCAGATAATCATCGGCACCTACTTCTAAACCCAAAACTCGATCGGTTTCGCTGGCCTTAGCACTTAAAATTAAAATCGGGATAATATTGCCGTGATAGCGCAACAGACGGCAGATATCAAGACCGTTGACTTGGGGTAACATTAAATCCAAAACGACCAAATCAAAACGAGACTCACCGTGATTAGATTCTTGACTTTGCAGTAATTCTAGGGCAACGCGACCATCACTAACACCGAGAGCCTCGTAACCTTCTTCTTCCAAAGCCAAAATAATCATATCCCGAATCACTTCTTCATCTTCAACGATTAAAATCCGATGATTGGGAACGAAATCCGTACTCACCGACAAGGGGGGGGTGTCAAGGGTTAACATAAAAATACTTGATTATTCGTCTTGATTTTATCTCAATTTGTCAACCCGCACTCGTTTTGGAAGGCTAGAGCCGAATGTTATTACAGTTATCTACCTGGTTAGAGGTGGAATCCTATCTAGAACAATCTCAGGGAATTATTATTCCCATTGGTTCCACGGAACAACACGGGCCGACGGGACTGATTGGTACAGATGCTCTATGTGCTGAGGCGATCGCTAAAGGAGTGGGGAAACAGGTAGGAGCAATGGTAGCACCTACCTTAAATGTCGGTATGGCCCTACACCATACGGCTTTCCCCGGTACAATTAGCCTTCGTCCTAGCACTTTGATTCAAGTAATCCTCGACTATGTGACTTGTTTAGCTAGAGCGGGTTTTCGTCAATTTTTCTTTATTAATGGTCACGGGGGCAATATTGCCACCCTAAAAGCCGCTTTTGCGGAAACCTATTATCATTTGGATTCCCTTAATTTGCCTAACACAAACGAGGTTAAATGTCAAGTGGCCAATTGGTTTATGGTGCGAGATGTTTATCTTTTAGCCAAAGAATTGTATGGAGATCAGGAGGGTTCCCACGCTACACCGAGCGAAGTGGCGTTAACTCAGTATCTTTACCCTGAGAGCCTTAAAAATGCCTTTTTATCCGAAAAAGTGGCTTCTGGTCATGGTATTTACGGTGCGGCTAATTTTCGCCAAAACTACCCCGATGGTCGTATGGGTTCCAATCCTGCTTTAGCCACTCCCGAACACGGTCAGAGGTTCTATGAATTAGCTGTGAAAGAATTGAGTAATAGTTATCTGGAATGGCTCTCTTGTCCTTTGTCTAAGTTGATTAGTGACTAGGCCTCCGAGACCCGGAATAATTTAACTGTAGCCCTAAAGATAAAACTTAAATATGCAAGGAGAAAATTGATGACTGCCACCACTGACAATAACTCCAATCAAGCTCTGGCTAGTTTGCGGGAAATACAAGAACTTGCCATCGCAATTACAGCCAAAAGCCTCAATCCCGCCATGCTAACGGTTGATTTCCTCAAATATTCGGGAATAGTTCCCCCCGACTGGGAATTAAATGGCCAGCCGGTACTCAATCCTAATTACGCTCAAGTTAATTTTCAAA
>NZ_JASJFG010000442.1:0-2296 GCF_030065375.1 Microcystis sp. M49636_WE2
GCTTCCTGTACCTGACTATAACCCAAATTAGCTAAAGCGTTAGCCTGTCCTAAACTATTACCCTGTTGACGACTTAAAATTAAAGCTCTCTGACTTAAATTAATCGCTTCTGTATAGTTTTTTTGGATAGCATTGAGACGCGATAAATGGTTTAAATTAGCTATTTCACAAGCAGAGTCCTGCTGTTGACGAGCAATTTCTAAAGCTTGTTGATGACATTCTCTGGCCTGTGGATAGTCGCCGCGAATGCGATTAGAATAGGCAATTAAAGTTAAAATTCTCGCCTTTTCTCCCGTACCTTCCACATAACGCAGAGGAATTGATAAATAATCTAAGGCCTCCTTGAGATAACTGCCAGAAAAGGAGGCAAAAATTCCTCCGTATAAAGGAAAATAATCCCGTTGAGCAAAGGTTCTCAGAATTTGTAAAGCCATCTGAAAACAGCCGCGACTATAGAGAGAATTTTTACTAACTTGCTCGAAACTATTGGTTAACAGTGACCAAATTAAAGCAAAGGTGAGAAAGGTAGAAATGGATAATTTGGCTCCTAATTTTTCGCTATAGATACGCTGATCAAAAAAGTTAATTAGTCCTCTCTGGATATATTGAAAAACAATAGCAGTTTCTACCCAATCGGCTAAAGTTAAATCCTGAGTGATAGAATCAAAAGCTTGTTGATTAGCTAAACTTTCTAATACTCGTTTTAACCAGGAGGGATTAACTTTACTTGCCCAAATTTGCCAGGGAGTCACTCGCTCATTATCATTAGTAAAACCAAGATTGCGATTTTGTTCGTACAGCCAACTGGTGAGATCATTCGATAAATTTGACCAAGTATTTAACCCCAGATTAATTCCCGTGGCAATTTGCCATAAATCTGCTTCTCCCCGCTGCTGAGCAACTGTCTGTAAATGCTTGGCTAACTGTTGTAATTGTTCTAGGGTTAAAGCATTATTTTGATTGGGATCAATTAAATTAACTAAAGTCAGTAAACGATCCTCTCGATCGATTTTTACCAGATTATCGATCGCTGCTGCAGTGAGAGAATTTTGCTGATTGGTTTTTTGGTATTTTTCCCATTCACTTTCGATCGTTTCCAAGGCCCGTAAAACCCTAGTCGCTTTAATTTTTGTTTCTAACTGTGAGCGAGTAACGATCATTTTTTCGGTTAAACAACGCTCAAAAATTTCTCCTGTGCCATTTTTTACTCCCTCGGCTAAAAGGTTATAAACCTGTGATTTAGCCCTAATTTTTCCTTCTAAAGTTAGATTGACAATGCGCTCAATTAGTGCTTTATAAGTTTCGTTGAAGTTATCTCTATTTTCTGTCATAAGTGGTTGGGAATTATGAATTATGAATTATGAATTATGAACTGGGGTGATGGGGTGATGGGGGTGGGGAGAATAAATAAAAATAATCTCCTGACGACCGGCTACTGACTCCTAACTGCTGTTAACCAAAGTAATTACCGTCACTTCGGGGGGACAAAAAAGACGACCGGGAAAATAGGTTCCTAAGCCGCGATTAACATATAATTGATTTTCCCCGACTCGATGAAATCCCTCGGACCATTGCCAGTATCGGACTACTCTGCTGAACTGCCGGTGAAAGGGAACCCATTGATCATAGGGTTCAGGCAGCGAGCGCCTAAGTTTCTCTAAAACTATCGGTAGGGAACCCATACCGGGGATAGTCACTTGGCCTCCGTGGGTATGGCCGGATAACTGCAAATCCACGCGCCAATCCTTTAAAATCATAGCTGTATCGGGATTGTGGGAAAGGACGATTCTGGGTATATCGGGGGAAATTTGCTCGAGGATTTGCGGTAAAAATTCCCCAGACCAATAATCGGCCAATCCGACGATGGGAAAATTTTCGCCGTAGGGTGTGGCGATTTCATTCCAGAGTACCCGAATTCCCACGCTAGTTAGGGCTAATCTGACCGTTTCCCTTGCGTTGGGAAGATAACTGTCATGATTTCCTAAACAAGCATAAATACCCCCTTGACTTTTGAGAGCTTTTATGCTATCAACTAGGGCAAAAATTGGACTGGGACTATAGGTAATAAAATCCCCCGTCAGGAAGATGAGATCGGGTTTTTCCTGATTAGTAATGGCGATCGCTTCTTCTAGGACAGCTTCAGGCAAATGCTGTGCATCGCAGTGCAGATCTGACCACTGCACCAACTTGATCCCTTGCAGATGTGCCGGTAGGCCAGCAATTGCGATCGTTAATCTTTCTACCTGTAAGGATTCTAACCAAAAGGGTCGCATCGGTGAGCCGTTGTCGGTGAGTA
>NZ_JASJFG010000062.1:0-2223 GCF_030065375.1 Microcystis sp. M49636_WE2
CCGCCAGCAATTCCCCAAATCTGGTTATTATCAAAGGTAATTTCTCTGATTCCCCGTCCCCCTAAATCTAGAAGTGTTGCACCATCGAATTGATAGTTATCCAGATTAGCCATTGATAGTAAAACAGCATAATTCTTAGCGTCTAATGTGACAACGGGAGAACGTAAGCCAATCCAAACCTTGAATTTTTCGAGGGATAAAGGCTCAGGAATGGCTACTGCTCCTTCCGCATTAAAAGCATTGGCTTGTTCACACGCCACTTTATCTCCTAATGATTGATTAGCCTTGGTTTCCGCCTCATCAATAGCACGACTCACGGCACTGATAATCTTGTTAGAATTCACATCTAGACCTTGAAAGAGAACTTTAGAATCGATTTGAGGACTTTGGATCAGTTCACCAATAATTTTTAATTGATTTCCCGACAATTGAGCCTGTACAAACCGTTGTCTATTTGCTTTGATCTCACATTTATTGTTACGACTGTGAGAACCGAAGAGAAGAACTTTATTATCATCTAATTTTGCGATCGCTTCAATGTCACTTATTTTTTTCTCTAAGGCTAACTGACTTTGACGAGTTGAGTCTAATTGCTTAGAACTCACAGAATAGAGAAAGAGAGCGTCTTTTTGTTCATTATCTGCTACTAAAAGGCAATTTCCTTCTGATTCTGGACAGGTTACTTTTACGACAGCAGATGGTTCACAGACAGGATATTTTCCCAGTGTTGATACATTGTCAGCCTTAATATGAGCCATCGGGAAAAGCCAACCGAGAAGAAGAGCCAAACTAAGTGCTGATAATAGCTTGAAAAGGTGGGTAATTTTCATAGAAACAGTCCTTAAATTATGAAACACTCGATCGGGGGAAGCTTAATTCAGGAAAATAGTAATAACTCCCCCCATATTTATGTTGACAATTTTAGGTCAATGCGGTGTAAATTTCCTCCGATATTTCGGTATCTTTATAGTATTCAAAGTTAATTTCTTGGACTGTTTCTGTCATGGTGAATAGAACATCTTCAATCTCACGAATCAAGGTTTCTAAATTCGTTTTTTGGATTAATTCCTCAGCAATAACATGACCGAGAAGTGCCATCACTTTAATCGTCACAGGTAAGACATATTCATAGGTATCTTTGAATCCCGTCATTAATTCCTGATCAAATCGTTCTTCGTCCCAGTGGGAATATGCTGTTCCTGGACCATAATCGGTTTCAACAAACATATATTGTAGTTCGGGAATCTTCTTGATTGTTTCGGGTTTAAAAGCACCCGTATTTTGATAAAACAAATTCATCCATTGATCCCAACCAAATCCTAATGTATGTCCAATTTCGTGAATAATTGTGCCAGCAATACCATAATTAGTAAACGTTCCAAGATACTTAGTATTAAACTCAATCTTGCCATAGACGGTATTGCCTTGTTGATAAGGTTTATAGGCTCTAGCAATCACAGAACCAGGACTATAAAATGTTCCTAGTCGGATCACAATATTAGACTGAGGAATGACAAAACGATTCCAAAAGTTACAGGCTAATTTAGCGGTTGCTTTCAGCTTCCCATTGTCATCGTTTAAGATTTGGTAAGTAATCACCGTGCTTCGGTTAATATTTGGGCGAATGATATTGACATGAGGACTATAAGCAAACCAGATGACTGAACCATTGACAGGGGAAGATAAAAGCAATTTCCAATGATTATGATCCACCCTGTCATACTGTTGAATCTCAAGTTTCGATCCAGCTAATAAAGTAAATTTTTGTCTTGGATCGGTTATCTGTGTACTATCAATGGGGTATTTTTTAATGACAGTATTTACCAATGCTTCGATAGCTTGAGTCGTCATAAACTTTTCTTCTCCATTGCCAATAAAATCATTTGAGCGCACAATAGTATAAGGTTTATCGGGATAAAAATTGTGGTCTTTATCCATCTCTCCCCGCACATAAGGAGCAAGGGGTGCAACAGCTTCTATGTCACGATGAAAGGCCAGAGTTTCTAATTCAACCCATCCACAATTGCTATTTACTCCTTCAGGTTTAGAGATAGCTGTACCAAGAATTTCAGAGACGGGAAAAAAAGGTTTTTCTCCACCGATTATTCCTTTGATATAAGCTCCTTTAGGGATGCGTGCTACCATGTCTCCATGAAGGCTTAAATCATCGAGTTCTAGCCATCCAGGGATGCCTTGGTTGGGATTGAGTTCTTCAGGGATTGA
>NZ_JASJFG010000985.1:0-3086 GCF_030065375.1 Microcystis sp. M49636_WE2
CATACTTCCTTTTCAGCGATTGCTATTACTTTTTTAGTCATGAATCTTTCTAACCTGTTGAGGCAGGTTTTTTGGGCTTTTTTATGTCTGAAATGGAAAAACAGCACTTTTTCTCGGTCAATGATTAGGATAAGTTATAACTTAAAAATTAATCAACAACTAAAGCTTATGCTTGTAGCTAAGTGAAATCATTGATTAAGAGACCTGTACTTTTCAATGACTTTTTCAGCAGACCCTATTTAGAAAAGGGGTTTCTGAAAGAACCCCCTTTTCTGTGTAGGGTGCGTTAAGCGGCTATCAATTTGTAATCAAAAAACCCAAACTACAAACTACAAACTACCCTGTAATCTTGATTGAACTAACAGCGTCATTTTCATGATTTATTTCTGGCATTTTTGGAGCGATCATTATCGTTAATTTCAATCCTAAAGCTTGAAGCCAAGAGGTTAGTTGATTCATGGCTTCAGGTGCAGGTTTTTGCATTAGTTCTTCCAATTGCTTGGCCTGAATTTTGATTTGTTCTGGTGTTAGATTTTGAGGTCTAAGGGCTTCTAGGACGTGATTAAACGCAAGTCTGAGTAATTCTGATTCAAATTCATATTCATCTCCCTCTAGATGAGTTTCCAAATAAACTGCTGCATAATGGGGATCTTTAAGGGATTCGATCAGGGAATCATGATAACTATCACTGATTGGCATTTTCTCGGCTCCTATAGTCTTGCCAATATTTTTGGGCTATTTCAATGTCTTTAGCTTGCGTTTTTTTATCTCCTCCACACAGGAGTAAGATAATTGTTGTTCCGATTTGTCCAAAGTAAACGCGATAACCAGAACCCTAGTCTATTCGTAGTTCATAAACTCCTGCTCAAAGCTGATTTATAATCCCCTAAGTTACCTAAATTAACCCGGTTTAGGCGTTGAGTAATTTTAGTTTTAGCCTTAATATCCCGCAAAGAATCGAGCCATTGGGCAAGGGGAACTTTGCCGTCACTGGTAACATAACGTCGAATTTCTCTGGGTTGAGCCGCCATGGGATAATTATAGCAGTTATACTATTTTTCTAAAGTAATGGCAGATATGGTTAATTACCCTCACCCCCAACCCCCCACCCCCCTTATCAAGGGTAGGGTTGATTCATGAATCAACCCTACCCGACATCGTAGAGCAGGGGGGGGAGAGGGGAGTATTTAGAAAACGGGTTTCTTTCAGAAACCCGTTTTCTAGGGGTGGGAGTATGTCAAACTAAAAAGTAAAGCTTAGACAGCCTATCTTTATCATGCCAGATCAGCCAATCTCGATCGCCCAATACTACCACGAGCGGACCAAATACGACCCCCAGACGATCGCCTCAAAAAGTAAAGGTCTTGATTGGAGTCAACAACCCTATCCCTTCAAAGAATACAAAATCGGTCAGACTTTCGATCTCAAACCCTACCTCTCCCGTCAAACAGTTCCCCAAAAAGGAGACTTTTGGCGACGTATATCGCGAATTTTGGGCTGTAGCTATGGTTTAACTGCCAAAATCGCCACTATGGGCAGTCCCTTGTACCTACGTTCCGCACCCTCTGCTGGTGGATTATACCCCGCCGAGGTCTATCTGATCTCTCGTGGCACGGAATTTTTACCCGCCGGTCTCTACAGTTACCAAGGTCAAAGTCACTCGCTGCTTTTATTCTGGGAAAGTGATGTCTGGACGAACCTACAATCTGCTTGTTTCTGGAATCCTGTTTTAGAAAATACCGATATCGCTTTAGTTACCAGTGCCATTTTTTATCGGTCCGCTTGGCGCTACGAGGATCGAGCTTATCGGCGTATTTTCCTCGATACAGGGCATTTATTGGGCAATATTGAGCTATCAGCCTCGATTAATGACTATCGCGCTCATTTAATCGGTGGTTTTAACGATAGTCAGATGAATGAATTGCTTTATCTTGATTCCGAGAAGGAAAGTGTCATGACGGTGATTCCTTTGGCAGATCTGCTCAATATTCAGCAAAATCTCCCCCCTAGTACCACGGCACTACCTTCGGCAACCACGACTGTTTATCCCGAAATTCCCGAGGGAGAATTATTAAGCTCCCTACAGCGAGCCACTATCATAGCTACAGATGAGAAGATAGAAGCAACTGTTACTCCGTCTAATTGGGAAGATAAATATAATTTTCCTTTTTGTCTAAAAGTTTCCGTGACATCCCGTCCCGTCAATTGGGGGGAAGATTTAATTGATCTGGAAAGTACGATGCTTAAACGCAGATCTACCCGCGCTTATAGTGGTGCTAGTCTCAGTTTAGACGAATTGCGAGCGCTGCTGCATTTTACCTATCAACCCCAAGATTATGCCAGTCAAAATCTCGATCCCAATCCCGATTATTTTGCTCTGGATTTATTGGAAACTTTTATCGCTGTTTCGGCAGTAACTGGATTAGAGGAAGGCTGTTATTATTATGCTCCCAAAGCCCAAGAATTGCGGCAAATTCGCTTTAAAAATTTCCAGCAAGAGTTACATTATCTCTGTTTAGGTCAGGATTTGGGACGAGATGCGGCTGCTGTGGTTTTTCATACGGCGGATCTGTCAAAAGCAGTGGCTAAATATGGCGATCGAGTTTATCGTTATCTTCATGCAGATGCGGGCCATTTGGGACAGAGATTAAATTTAGCGGCTATTCATCTGGGGTTAGGGGTTAGTGGTATTGGTGGTTTTTTTGATGATCAAGTTAATGAAGTGTTAGGAATTCCCTCCGATGAAGCGGTTATTTATATCACTACTTTAGGCCGACCGAAAGTTTTTTAAGGTGAGTTTGACCCCCTGAAGGGGTGACAAGGAAGTTGAGGTCATTGTACTCTGTACTTTGACCGGTTCACTTTCTCTCTTGGACGTATTTTGTTTAAAGGTTAATCCAACTACGCACCATCTGTCGGGGTTTTCCTGAATTTTTAAAAGCGGTTCTATTGTGGCATAAAAAGCGATTATTAATGTAAAATATATCACCTTTTTTCATTTTGAAGCGGACTATATTTTCTGGTTTTGAAAAAAAGTCGTCGATGATGTCGAGTGTTTTTGTGATAGCTTCCGGTTGCGCTATTTC
>NZ_JASJFG010000641.1:0-9779 GCF_030065375.1 Microcystis sp. M49636_WE2
CAAGGGTTGCCCCGTCCGAGCGAGAAAAGCGACCGCTTCATGGCGAAAACGCCCTAACCAAGTGTGTTTTGTGCCGTAATCATCGGGATTGGCCGGATCCACCTCCACCATCCAACCGTATTTATTTCCCGCTAACCCAAAAACGTTACCCCGGCCATCCACTTCCCCACTATTGAGAATAAAGGGGGTAGTATCGGGATGCAAAGAAGAACCATCTTTTAACACTACCTCGGTCACTTGGTCTTGAAAGTTCTCCTCGGCACTAAATACGGTCCCCCAGGGAGTTGTTCCCCCGGCGCAATTTTGCAACGTTCCGATAATTTTTGCCCCTAATCCGTCATCGTAGCCAAGTTTATCAGTTTTGGTAAAAATTGCTACAGCAGGACCGGTGGCTTTCAGGTAACGACCGTCCTTTAGTCCAGAGATACCGGTAATGCGGCGATCGGCTTTACTATAGGTACGTTGCCATTTTCCCGTTTGATCTTTAGCGAGGGAAATTACGCCAATTCCCTGATCAATTAAGCCTTCTAGGGAGATTTCCTCGATTTTTGCCCTTAAGCTGGCATCTTGCAGGTTATAGGCGGCAATTTCACCCTTTTCGTTGGTTTTTTCTCGTACTTCCTTGACGGGTAGGGTTTTACCAATCACTTGTTCAAAGGTTTGTAGCCAAGTACGACCACTGATATATTCAAAATTAACGGTTAGATAACCTTGACCCGGACTGGTTTCGATAAAAGATAGATAATCATTGTTATAACCGAAACGGGAATCACCCACTTTATCTCCCCACTGCGCTACCACATCATAGGTGAATCCTTGCGGAAGAACGAGATCATCTGGGACTGTATAGGTTTGATAGGCACTTTTTTGGCTTTCATCGCTCATACCGTCAATTTTTAAGGGAATCGGCAGTTTGACTGGAGAAAAGTTTAAGCCAAAACTATTAGCAGCGATCGCAGGACTGCTAATCAGAGAGGAATATTTTTTCTCTTGCAGACTGAAAAAAGAGACACCAGCAGTGGCAGTTAAAAAGGTGAGGAAATTACGGCGAGAAATACTCATATTTTCAGGAATAAAGTCAAAACTGGTGTTCAGACCTTGATTAGGTTAAATTTTATTACATAAACTTGACATAGGTATTATATATTATCCAAGTTATGACTAAGTTAACAGCCAGTTAAGTAGGTAGGCACAATTATTTGTAGGATGGGTTAGCGGTAGCGTAACATAATCGGGCGTTGGGTTTCATGCTTCAACCCAACCTACGTTCATTTTATATTTAATTCCACCCACCTACTTAAAAGTAATCAGTAAACAGTAATCGGTGCAAAGACAGCAGAAAACTGCCATAATCAGTAAGCAGTAATCGGTGCAAAGACAGTAGAAAACTGCCATTTAATACCGCTCACTTAAAATTCAAATCTGATAACTGAAAACTGAATAGGGGTTTAGCAAATGTCTAACGAAACTGTAACTTATTCCCTAGAAGCCGTTCTGACAAGGATTGAGGGAAAAATCGATAACCTACAAAGAGATGTTACTCAAAAATTCGACAAAATCGATGAACGTCTCACAAAATTAGAAATCGGACAAGCCGAACTCAAGGGAGAGTTAAAAGGAGATATTAAAGCTTTAGATGAGCGATTGACCACGGAAATCAAGGGATTAACGGCACGGATTGCCTATCAGGAATTTACTAACCGGGGGATTTTAATCGCTTTAGTCGTCGCTATTTTGGGTGGTGCGGCTAAACTTTTTGGTTTTTTTCCTAATCCCTAGAAGTGGCTACCAGGCACGGCTAGGAGCAAGATCAATGTCATGAATATTTTGATAAAATTCCTTGTAAAAAAGCGGTAGTTTTTAAATCAATCCCTGTAATTGCCGTACCAACAACTACCGAATAGGCACCAACTTCTAGGGCTTTTTTGGCTTCTGTTGGAGTCGATATTCCTCCTTCACAGATAACAGGAACTGATAACTTATTAACTAATTCTTCTAGGAAAGAAAAACTCGGCGGATGCAGATGTTTAGTGGCTTCTGTGTAACCGTAAAGAGTTGTACCGACAACATCAGCACCGGCTGCCACCGCATAAATAGCACTTTCGATCGAGTCTATATCTGCCATGACTAATTTACCAGTTTCCTGATGAATACGATCGATAATTGTGGCTAAATTTTCATCATCGGGGCGCTTTCTTGGGGTAGCATCTAAGGCAATGATATCGGCACCCGCATCGGCAATAGCGAGAGCATCTTGATATTTGGGCGTAATATATACCGAACAATCGCGATAATTGCGTTTCCAGAGTCCAATTATCGGTATATCCGGCAATTGTTGACGGGTGGCTTTCAGATGAGCGGGACTATCAATTCTTACCCCACAAGCACCCCTATCCACGCAAGCATGAGCCATGGCAGCAATAATTACAGGATCGTGCAGAGATGACTCCACCGGCGCTTGACAGGAGACGATTAAACCCGATTTTAAGGTTTCTATTCGCATAAATTGGGGTGTGGGGTGTGGGGTGTGGGGTATGGGGTGTGGGGAGACTTTTCAGTTATCAGTGAACTGATAACTGATAACTAACCCCACCAGCAAACTTTTTGCCGCAAACCTTACTTATAAGCAGCAATACACTGTTCAACTAAAGCGGTTACTGCGTCCACATCTTTCCAACCGAGAATTTCTGTGACTTTTTTCTCTAGATTCTTATAGGTTTTGAAAAACTCGGCGATTTCCTCCAAGCGATGGGGAGAGACATCTTTGAGGGATTTTACCTCTGCATAACGGGGATCTTTAGCGGGAACACAGAGAATTTTTTCATCGCGGTCACCACCATCGATCATTTCTAACATACCAATAGGGCGGGCCGTAATCACACAGCCCGGGAAAGTAGGCTGATCCATGATCACCATACCATCTAAAGGATCGCCATCATCGGCGAGGGTATTGGGAACAAAACCATAATCACAGGGATATTGTACCGAAGAATAGAGAACGCGATCGAGAGCAAAGGCATTTAAATCCTTATCAAACTCGTATTTATTCTTACTGCCGGCGGTAATTTCCACTAAAACGTTAATTAAACCTGGTTTCGGTTGGGCAGGAATGCGCGATAAATCCACAAGCTTTCTCCAAATACAAGACAATAGCGCCTTTAGAGTCACCTAAAAGCGCAAGCAAAATTAAAACACACTTTGATTGACTCCGATCCAAATTTTACTCATAAGGGGGATCGGGACGAAGAAAAAAATTTTTATTTTGGCAATCGTCTATCTCAATTCTGTCACCTCATTTGCCTCGTTAGGGAGTAGGATGTGTTACCGGTAAGGGGTTCTTCGGTATAGTTAGGCGTGGAGTTATATCCAATCGCTAACAAGGGTAACGTTAGGGTCAGAATTGCGATCATGGTTCCGAGTAAATTGGCCCACCTATGACTAGGAGGTTCGGAAGTCTTCCCTGACGGGTTGCTTGATTCCATAAAGGGGTCGTGTTGAACTCGACAAGTAAAGAATACGAGAGATATATAGAGCAGTCAGCTATCGGCTTTTAGCTTTTAGCAAATTACTGCTATTTTTTGCCTTTGGGCTTGGTTAACGTCTCGTTAAAAAGCGAAACATTAACAGCAATACTCTCCCTACTAATTATATTTTACCAATTCTTTTCCAAGAGTTCACTCTGATACTTTTCTTGACGATCTCTCCAGATCATGGTCTGTTGGTGTTTGTCCATGTCATACTAAATCAGTTTTTAATAACTGGATTTAGTATCAATCCACAAAAAAAATGTCTGAAAAGCCCAAATATTAAGCGATTCAAACATTTTCTCATTGCAATCGGAGGGTGATATTGACTTTATGTCTTAACTTCGAGCTTACGATAGAAACCTAGCTGTTAATGTAGCCTATTTAACCAAAATATCGATTTTTTGCTGATTTATCGGGATAGACAATCACCTTTTCTCAGAAATTATCCGAGTTTAGAGATAATTGGTTAGCTAATCTCCCAATAAGCCAGGCCCCAGAGACCAGCAAGGCATCCGCCAGGGACGGCGATCAGGGCAAGTGGAGTTAATCTACCAATATGGATATCATAACTCGATCGAGGGAGAAAAGCCAAGAACCTGCGAGAAAATTGCCGATTTATCCCGGCCAATATTACTGCTCACATCGCCCTAGATCATGCCGTCAGTCATTCTTCAGCGAGAAACCACCTCGCTAGAGGATTCTGATTCTAGGGGGAGAGAGGGTTTAATTATCCCGTGTTTTGTCTCCTCTGGTGTCACTTGACGGATAACCTCCAAAGCTTCCTTGATCATTACTGCCATGGGAACCGCGACAATCACCCCCAGTAAACCGCCCACTCGCGCCCCCGTCAAGACCGAAACCAACACCCAAAAGGGATTTAACCCCGTGACACTGCCCAAAATCCGGGGAGCAATGCCGTTTTCGACAATTTGCTGCACCACTACAGCTACGGCTAAAACTTGCAGAGCTAAACCAATATCGCGCAAAGCTAGTAAAGCTGTCACTGTGACAATGCCGACAGTTCCCCCAAAAGGGATTAAGGCCATGGTACCAATCAAGAGGCCGAATAGAAGACCAAAAGGAACTTTAATCGATAAAAATGCCGTGACTAATCCCAGGGCCATGCAGGTGGCACAAATCACCTGTCCGACAAAGTAATTCTGAAAACTTAAGCGTAGGGTTAGAGAAAAGGGTTGTTGGACGGGTTTGGGCAACCATTGGATAATACTCCTCCAGATATCGGGACTGTGGAGAAGTAGATAAAAGGTGAGGATAATGGTTAGCAGCACATCAAGCACTCGCACCACGGTAAAAACGGTGAGATTAAGGGCTAAATTAACGCTTCTTCCCGCTAAAATTTGCAATTCTGCCCCTAAACGACTGTTAAACTGAGCGATCAGACCATCGAAACTGATCGGAATCGGTAGATTCATCGTGTCGATTTTGGTATCTAGTTGCATCAGTTGGCGCTGTCCCGAGTCTAACCATTCTGGCAATCTGTTGACAAATTGCTGCGCTTGGGTGAAGACTAAGGGAACTAGGGTGATTCCCACGGCCACAAAAATTAAAATCGTGATCAGGGAAACCACGATCGCAGCTAAACCCCGTTTTAATCCCTGACGTTCCAACCAAGTCACCGGATAACCCAAGAGAAAAGATAGAACGGCCGCTATCAGTAAAATAACAAATAAAGATTCAAAATAGCCAAAAATTGCCGATAATGCCCAGGCATTCAGAACTATAAGTGGTGCAGCTAGAGCAATCACCAGTAAGCGGGATAGGGAATTCAGGGATTGCCACCACGTCTGAACCCAATTGCGTTTCGGGGGAACGACTTTAACTTCCACCATGAAGCCTCTTAAAAGGGTTGTTTCAATACTTGTATTCTGACAGATCGAAGCCGAACCCGCTAACTCAACTGGGGGGAAGTGGGAAGATGGGGTGTGGGATGCTGACAGGTTTAGGTTTACTACAACAACCTTATGGGTGTAACGGGGCATCCTGCCGACATTTAAGGTGAACGGCTCCGTTAGGCTGTAGATCTAGTCACTCCATACTTGACAAGACAATGCAGTTGCATTACCATCAAGAGCTAGTTTTTATGGACAAGCTTAGAGGTCGCTATAGCTGCAACGATGGCCCCATGCCCAGAATCCACTCTTACTGATCGCTATCAGACTACAATTCCCGATTCTGTTCGCAAAGCCCTTGGCTTGAATAAGCGCGATAAAATCTGCTACAACATACAGGCCGACGGTAAAGTATGGATTTCCAGGGCTGACGGGACAGAAGAAAATGATCCGGTGCTTGGGAAATTTCTGAATTTTCTTGCCCAAGATATGGAACAGAACCCTCAACACATACAGGCAATTAGTTCTAACCTAGTCAATCATGTTCAATCTTTGGTCTCTGGCGTTGATCTGGATCTTGATGAGGACGAATAAGGTTGTATATAGATCAGCCGGATAGGTGCTAAGATAAGAGCAGGAGCAAAACTTTCAAATACAGGAGTGTATGCCATGCTTGAGGATCAGGATTCTATCTTGAAGGAGCGAGATTACACATTGATCATTGACAAAAGTGGAAGTATGTCAACTAAGGATCAGCAGGGCGGCAGAAGTAGATGGGATGTGATGCAGGAATCCACTTTTGCTCTAGTCACCAAGTGCGAAGAGTTTGATCCAGATGGAATTACTGTCTACTTCTTCTCATCTAAATTTAGACGCATTGAAAATGTTACTTCTAGTCAAGTTTCGCAATTATTTAAAGAAATCTCTCTTGTTGGTCGCACTGAGATGGCACTTGTTTTAGAAGACGCTCTACAAAACTATTTTCATCGAAAACAAGAGAAGCAAACCAAGCTAAATGGGGAAACAATACTCGTTATTACTGATGGGCAGCCCGACAATAAAAAAGCGGTTGCTGAAACGATCGTCAAAGCGACTCAGCAAATGGAAAAAGATGAGGAGTTAGCAATCTCTTTCATTCAAATCGGAAATGATCCTGATGCAACAAAGTTTCTTAAGTTGCTAGATGATGAATTAAAAGGTGCTGGAGCTAAGTTTGACATTGTGGATACAGTTACGATTGAAGATATAGAAGACGAGAACCTTTCATTGGTTGATGTTTTACTGAATGCAATTCTTGACTAACTACAGAGAGAAGCTATGGGTGGAATTGATGAATTATTCGACAAAGAAAATCCAGCGTCTCGGCCAAGAGATTCTCAGCCTGGAAAAGGTTCAGATGATCAATCTAATCTGGATTGTCAGAATTGGTTAAGTCGGTTTGGTAGTAGTTTAGGTGAAACTGAAGCAAGAAAACAGTTTGAGCGCTGGACAAAATTGCAAAGAAAATGTGCCGAACTGCAAGAAGTCCTTTCACAATATCAAAGTTTGGATCTATCTAAAGCCAAAAAGCTTCTTGACAGAGCGGATAATGTCCTTCGGCAAGATCGGGATTACCAAGTCGTAGTGATTGGTGAAACAGGTGCTGGTAAGAGCAGCCTTCTGAACGCTCTTTTGCAAGAAAGACTGCTTCTGACTGGTGGTGGAGCAGCAATTACTGGCACAGCTATCTATGTCTATCCCAATCAAAACGTGGATTTTGACAAAGCTGAACTTTCTATCAGAACTCAAGATGAATTCAAACCGCTACTACTTGGTGTAGCTAGTCATTACCTTGATGAGCAAACAAGGGCTAGTTTGTTTGGAGATGAAGCGAGTATAACTGCTGCTAAAGTTATCGATCTAGCAACTAATGAAGACATAGCTAAAAAGTTACCGGATAATGTTCCAATTGATAAACGAAAACGTATTGTAGATGAAATTTTAGACATTGCAAATACATGGCAGAAAATTGACAATATTAAAACATCGATTAAAATAGAGTTTCAACTTCCAAAAGATCAGAAAGAACTTAACACTTACTTAGAAGAAGGTGGTAGTCGAAATGGAAAGGAAAATCCTGAAAGAGTGATTCCTGCCATCAAGTGTGCAAAGTACTATCTAAAGCCGAAAGATAGCAGCTATTTGAATGGTAAAACATCTAGCAATGTTGTTTTTATTGATGTTCCTGGATCGGCAGCAAAAACTCTAAGACACACGGAGATTTTACGACAGGAACTTAAGAATGCTAATGCAGTAGTGTTTGTGGTTAATCCCAATAGACCTGCTGAAGAAGAAGGTACTTCTATCGCAAACCTACTAGATAAGTACTTATTCAGTGGCTATACGGCTGAAGAAAAAAGCAAATTTGCTAATCGTGTATTCATTGTTGTAAATAAAGCCGATCAGATAAAGTCTGAGGAAGATGAAACTCGACTAAAAAAATCATTATCGGAACTCTGCGAGATTATTGGCGATACAAATTTACTGAAATCTAGATATTTTAGGATTGTCGCAGAAAAGTCAGTACTTGCTCTAATTCTTAGACAGAAGATCAAACTGACTGACGAGATTGAAAAGGACTTTTACGCAACTTTAGCAAAATGCCACGTTGACAATTTAGGAAAGGCCAATCCTAATAAGCTAGATGAGGAAAGTGGAATACCAAGTTTATTAAAAGAGCTGAATACATTCTTGAGTAAGGATCGTGTTAAGCTCATGCTTGATGAAGGAGAATTATTTTTAGAGAAGGCGGAAAACGATATCAAGCTAACCTGTCGTCAAATTCTTGGATTAGAGCATCAGGAAATTTCATCTGAACAACTAGATGGACTTGGATTGACAACGAAAGTTTTTTGCGATCAGACTCTAGAACAAGATCGAAAAGAACTAGAGAAAGCCAGGAAGGCTCTGATTGAGTTTGTGAAAACTTGGATTGACAGTGAAGAGCATCAGGGAAAGGTTTCAAGCAAAGTTACAAGCATCTTTACTAAATTAAAAGACTCTATCAAGGAGCCAGCTAAACGCTTGCTAGATCCAGAAGACAGAGATGGTGCTCTTCATATTACCCTCTCACACGTTACTGGCAAATCATATCCAAATGTTGATTCTCCATTTCTTTTGCTGTCAACTGAAGAAAAATTTCATCGGGCTGTTGAGGAAAATAGTAGAGATTTAGCCGACTACTATTTTCATAAATTCGATGACAAAGTTCGAGATATAAAAATCGGTGAGCTAATTGAACAGAAATCTTATGAGCAGAAATATATCAAAGAACTAGCTCTTGACAAAGAAATTCAAGAATCCAAGCAGCAGGTTTATGAGAATTTTCTAGCTATCTGTAAATGGGTTCTCATGTACGAACTGGTCAAAATGCCTATTGATTTACCTCTTAATCCGTCTGGGGATGATGTGAGTCATAACCTTTCAGTAAAAGTATTTCAAGAAACATTCAGTGAAATTGCACCTGAGTTAGTTTCACTGGGTAGTGACGCAATTCAAATTATGGTATATGGAATTCTACCCTTACCTCTGAATAAGCTTATCGAAGTCTTTGCTCGTTTAGTTGAGCAGAAAGTTGAAGAGCCCACTGATGAAGATAGCGAGAAAAAGCCACCAAAATCCACAGAGAGCAAGCAAAATCTACCTGAAAAATTACTAGACAAGATAGATCTTGAAGAAAAAGTGGCTGAATATGGTAAGATTAACGATACAGAGAAATTAACTGAGCTTCTCCAAGAACAGTTTGCTTTTCGTTACAGCGTTGCTGTTAGTACGGCTTTGATTTATTTGGAAAGATTGTTTAGATATGAACTGGGGAAATATTACCAGAAATTAGGAGAAATCAACAATCGCCTAATCGGAATGCATCAGTCTGCTGTTAACTTGAATCATGAAGATATTCTAAAACAACTAGGTAAAAAACATACTGACATGAGCCAAAAGTTTGAAGATGCGTTAAACTGTTTGAAAAGGCTTTTGGAATTATCAACCATGTAAGTTTTGGGAAAGTGCAAATGCAGCCTAACAATCCTGTTGGAGCGGACTGTTTAGAGACCTCGGTTGTGTTGCTAAGGCTACTGGCATCCGCTCAACTGGAACGTTATACTGAATCAGTTTTTAATAGCATGATTAACTGCCAATCCAACTTGAAAAACCCGCTC
This sequence comes from Microcystis sp. M49636_WE2, assembly GCF_030065375.1. NCBI lineage: Bacteria > Bacillati > Cyanobacteriota > Cyanophyceae > Chroococcales > Microcystaceae > Microcystis > Microcystis sp. M49636_WE2. The sequence goes on from NZ_JASJFG010000641.1 coordinate 9,577, forward strand.
CCTTCTCCCCACTGCTGTGACAAAAAACAACTATCCCCCGATAGCGATCGCAAAAGATTTGTGGTTCTTCGGTTTGTCTTATGCAACGTACAGGATTATAAGGAATGAAACTCTTATAGAGAAAGACATTTGGCGATTTTTGTCAATTGTTTTTGATCTAGAGCGAACTAATCAATTAAGTCTCTTGCCAGATAAGGATTTAG
>NZ_JASJFG010000616.1:0-7441 GCF_030065375.1 Microcystis sp. M49636_WE2
GTCGTGAATTTTTCGGCAAAAAAGACCGCAATATCGGCAAAAACCCGGAACCGGCGACAATTAAGTTCTCTGGTGTCACTCCCTACGAAGCATAAATAATCCCTAAAATCGAGAGTGGGGAGTTAGATTTAGAAGCTATTTAGCCCCAAGATTTAACTTCTGACTCTCGATTTCTCTTATAGCAATCGGCAATCAATTGCTAGTTAGGGTTTGCGGCAAAAAGTTTTTCGTGGGGTTAGGAGTCACGAGTCAGTATTCAGGAGATAGGATGGTCACTGCGTGCGCGTTGCGGGGGGTGTTAGGGTGTTAGGGTGTTAGGGTGATGAGACAACTTCCCCACTTCCCCATTCCCCCACTCCCCCACTCCTTGATAATTCATAATTTATAATTCATAATTCATAATTCCTTCCGTTTCCTGAACCATCAAAATATGATCTTCCCCGACTTCGATCGCTTTCGTCAACTCGCTGGTCAAGGTAACTTTATTCCTGTCTATCAAGAATGGATCGCTGACCTAGAAACGCCCGTTTCGGCCTGGTATAAAATTTGTGCCGATCAAGCCTACAATTTTTTATTAGAGTCGGTGGAAGGGGGCGAAACCTTGGGACGCTACAGCTTTTTAGGAGGCGATCCCGTCTGGGTATTAGAAGCGCGGGGAAACACCACTACCCAAACTTTTCGCGATGGTTCTCAAGAGATTTTTTCGGGGGATCCTTTCGAGATTTTAACCCAATGTTTAGCCCCGATCGTACCGGTTAAATTGCCGCAATTACCCGCCGGAATAGGGGGTTTATTTGGTTTTTGGGGTTATGAATTAATTAATTGGATCGAACCGCGAGTGCCTATTTATCCCGCTACCGATGGCGATCTACCGGATGGTATTTGGATGCAGGTGGATAATCTAATTATTTTCGATCAAGTTAAACGGAAAATCTGGGCGATCGCTTATGCCGATATCCGGGGTAAAAATCCCGATTTAGCGGCTGCTTATCAAGCGGCCTGCGATCGAGTGACCCAGTTAGTTCTGAAGTTACGATTACCCCTACCAACTAATGCCAAAACCCTTGAATTATTACCGGTTGGTCACGGGAAAGAATTAGTCTATGAAAGCAATACAACTCAGGAAGAATTCTGTCAAAACGTCCTAAAAGCCAAGGATTACATCAAAGCGGGGGATATTTTTCAGGTGGTTATTTCCCAGCGTTTAAATGCCAATTATCAGGGTCATCCTTTCGATTTATATCGTTCCCTGCGTCTGATTAATCCTTCTCCCTACATGGCTTTTTATAACTTTAAGGATTGGCAGATTATTGGCTCTAGTCCTGAAGTGATGGTTAAGGCAGAACGGGATGAATTAGGTAAAATAAGGGCCACTGTCAGACCAATTGCTGGAACCCGTCGCCGGGGACAAAACTTCAGTGAAGATCAAGCTTTAGCAACGGATTTATTGCAAGATCCCAAAGAAATTGCCGAGCATATTATGTTAGTGGATTTGGGGAGAAATGATCTAGGCCGGGTGTGCGATCGAGGTACGGTCAAAGTGGACGAATTAATGATAATTGAACGTTATTCCCACGTTATGCACATTGTTAGTAATGTGGTCGGGGATTTAGCAACCGATAAAACTGCTTGGGATTTATTAAAAGCTTGTTTTCCGGCGGGAACCGTCAGTGGGGCCCCGAAAATTCGCGCCATGGAAATTATTCATGAATTAGAACCCTGTCGTCGCGGTCCCTATTCAGGGGTTTATGGTTACTACGATTTCGAGGGACAGTTAAATAGTGCCATCACGATTCGCACTATGATTGTTCGTCCCCAGGGTAATCAAAATTATCTGGTTTCTGTGCAAGCGGGAGCAGGGTTAGTCGCTGATTCTGAGCCAGAGAAAGAGTATGAAGAAACCCTCAACAAAGCCAGGGGTTTATTGGAGGCAATTCGCTGTTTAAGTTAGGCTTTTTAGCCTAGGATCTAGTTAAGGGGTTAACTAAGGGGGATAACCTCAAGGTTCCAGCTTATGGCCATAAGTTTAGCGAGGGGTAATAGTTACTAAAACCTGATAGGAGTTTGGTACAGTCGTTGTAGTCGTAAACACGAATAAAACTTGGTTATTATCAAGATTTCTGGGTGAATCGCTGCTATCAGAGGTATATACATCTACTTGATATGGAGGTGTCCAAGAGAAATTAGACAGTAGATCATTCACGTCAATCCTAATGCCATCTCCAGCATCTGCCTGAACAGTGGAACCCATAGCTCCTTTTTGCCGAACAGTCCCCGTACCGTTGGGGGGGCCTATAGTAGCAACAGTACAGGATGCACAATTTCCTTGAATAACTTTAGCTGTAACATTTGCCGGCATGGTAACAATGGGTAGAGTTGGGTTGGTACTCCCTGGGGGGGGTACGAGGCAAAATATTTCACAGGTAGCTCTGGGGGAAACTCTGGTGCTGACAGAGTAGTCAACTTTATCGGTATCTCCAGTAGTCAGATTTACCTCAGCGTTGGCATTCAAAATCACTTGATTACCACCCGCGCGAACACAGGCATAAAAACCGTCCACAACAGGGTTAGGATTGACGGCGATTAGGTTAAAATCCTCAGGACAGATGCCATCAGGAGCCGGTGCTGGTGCTGCTAACCTATCGGTGACGGGGGAACTTATCCAAGTAGCAACATCTGCGGGGGTGATGTAGTTGCCATTAGCGTCCAAGTTCGGACCATAGCGCCACAAGATTCGCGGACCGGTCAAGCTACTTTCAGGGCCTGGGGAGGTGGTATAGTAAACGAGCTGGTTGGGGAGGAACTGACCTGGATTGCTGGGATTAAGAATTTGGAAAGCAAGAACTGCTCGCGCTCCTTCGGGTAGTTTATCCGTCATGATCGCAGCTTCAGAATCAGGGATAATTTTTGCCCGTCTCACTTCATCTGAAACAAACTCTAGAGTACGATTAAGATTATTTTGGATTTCACTATCGGCATTAGCTCGATAGTCACTTCTGAGCAAGTTAATCACACCAATTCCCGCCACCGAGATGACAATCACCATCATGGAACTTGCCAGTAAAACTTCTGTTATCGTGAAACCTGCTTGTCGAACCAACCAGGCGGATTTTTTTGGTAAACGGCCTAGGTAATTGATGTAGCCTAAATAAGAACGCATAGCTTTAACCCGTGCCAATTTCTTTGTTCTGTACTCCCCTAAATATTTGACATTTATTGCAGTCACGCAGATTTTCTTAAACTATCGGTCAGTCAAGTCAAAAGGTGTTTTCGGAAACCACTGAAAATTTACTACTACCTACTGCCTTGACAATTCCCCTAGAAAACTCGCGCTCAAGACTGTCTTGACTTAATCAACTTCACCACTAACTACAGGATAGACCAAGAAAATCTTCTAGATAGTGATTTAGGCGTTGCCAGAGAGTTGATTTTGTTCACAGCTATTAATCGCTTTTGGGAGTAAGTGATTTTACAGGTGAGTTTCGTACACTTGTATTAGTATAATTGTTGACCCTGAAGGAGATAAGAAGGCTCAAGGACTGGTTACAATCAAGGATGAGTAATTTTTCGATCAATGTCATCTAAAAATAATCATGCGTCTCTTACACACCATGCTCCGGGTCAATAACTTGCAGGAATCTCTACAATTTTACTGCGATGTGCTAGGAATGAAGTTATTGCGCCAGAAAGACTATCCCAATGGTCAATTTACTCTCGCTTTCGTCGGTTATGGCGATGAGGCTAATCATGCTGTCATCGAACTGACCTATAATTGGGGAGTCGATCGCTATGAGGTCGGTAATGCTTACGGTCATATTGCCCTAGGCGTGGATGATATCTATAGCACCTGTGAGAAAATTAAAGCTCTTGGTGGCAATGTCACTAGGGAACCAGGCCCGATGAAACACGGTTCTACGGTGATTGCTTTCGTGGAAGATCCTAATGGCTACAAGATCGAGTTAATTCAACTAGGAACCCAGGGGGCTGCCGTGGTTACGGCTTAATCAAAAACCTATGACTGTTGAAATTGAACGGAAGTTTCTGGTTAAAGGGGATCACTGGCGATCGCTGGCTGCGGGCAAGTTGTATCGTCAGGGATATATTCCTACCCAAGATGGATTGACAACTGTGCGAGTTCGTGTAGTTGGAGATCGGGGTTATTTAACCATTAAAGGCAAGACTGAGGGCATTAGTCGTCAGGAATTCGAGTATGCAATTCCCCTAGAAGATGCGGCACTCATGTTAGAAAACCTCTGTAAAAAACCTTTAGTCGAAAAGATTCGTCATCGCATTTCTCTGGATAATTTTACTTGGGAAGTTGATGAATTTTTGGGAGATAATCAAGGACTGATTATGGCTGAAATTGAGTTAGAACAAGAGGAGCAAGTCATTACTATTCCCGATTGGATCGGCGAAGAAGTCACGGGAGATGAGCGATACTACAATATCAATTTACAGAAATTTCCCTATAAAATGTGGTCATTGTAGTATTAATTTCCTACCAGTTTAACTCTGGGTAGATACGGCTTTTTCTGATTCGTTTAGCTTATTCGTTACCCGTCGGAGAACGCCATTAATAAAACGATAACCTTCATCATCAGAATAACGTTTTGCTAATTCGATTGCTTCATTAATCGCTACTTTTTGAGGTATATCGAGATAGAGCATTTCTGCCACGGCAATTTGCAGGATATCCCGATCGATTCTTGGTAAACGATGCAGTTGCCAATCCACTAAAGCGCCGGTTAATTCCTGTTCGATTTCCGCACGACGACGATAGACTGTACCGATTAATTCTAGGGCATATTCCCGCACTTCGTACTGACTAGATAACTGGACAATTTCGGGAAAATCTATCACGGTTCCTAAACGATTAATGGCATTGTGAGTAAGAGAAATTGCTTCTTTTACCATGGTTTGGGCGCTTTTTATATTTGTCGCCTTAGTATCACTAGCGAGAATCCTTTCATTACCACGACTAATTTCAGCAGCGGCAGTTTCTAAGGTTTCTTGAATTTCGACGGTTAAGGTTCTAACTGCGACTAAAATTAAATCGTTTAAAGTTTGCTGTTCCAGGTTTTCAGGATTACCTTTAATCTGACTTAAACTCAAAAGGGCAAGTTCTCGAGCAATGCGGCGGGGTTGTTGACGGGGAGGCATAGAAGTTTAGAAGTAGAGGAAAGAAAATTATACAACTTTATCGATCGCTATTCGGTTGGGTTGATTTTTCTCGGCGATCAATTTTTGACTAACTTCTATTCTAGCATAAAAGCTTCAAAAATATGAATTTTTAACTTTTAATTAGACAAAAGACAATATCTATCTTGAATCTCCCCTAATTTAGTCTCAGCTTCTTCAGCATTAATGGCTAATTGAGCAAACTCTAGAAAGCGTTTTAATTCCTTGCGTAATAAATTCCTTTCTACTTCCCAGGTTTCTCGATCTAAGGTCGGTGGCATAACGATCATATCAAATAAAGTGGCCTGTTTTTTATCGGGATGGGGGCGCAATATTCGCCCGCGACGCTGAATAAATTGTCGAGGATTACCACTACTAGCCAGAATGACTGCGTTTTGAATTGATGGCAGATCTACTCCTTCATCTAAACATCTAATTGCCACTAATCCTTGTAGATAACCCTCCTCAAATTGTTGGCGAATTTTTTCTCGTTCTTCTAGGGAAGTTTCTGCGGTGTAGGTAGCAACTCGATAACCTAATTGATTGCCCAATAAATGAGTAACTGCCTCTACCTGACGACGATAATTAGCAGTATAATTTTCTACATAACCATCCCCACAATAAAATAAAGTATGATCCGTGTCTAAACGCTCTTGCATCAGTTGTTGTAAAGCCTGTAATTTATTACTTGCTGAACCAATTAATCGCGATCTTTGCATTAGCAATGCTGTTAAATTTTCATTACCGTTTAAATTACTATTTTTCTGCAAAGTCCAGCCAATTCTTTGGGTTAATTTTGCGTATAATAAAGCCTCAGCATCGGTTAATTCAACCAAGACTGGATAATAAAAATAATTAACTAAAGCTCCTTTACTAATAGCATCAGCTAGGGTAAATTCTGGTTGTAGAATTTGTCCAAAATATTCAAGAATAGCGTCAGTTCCTTCCTCATCAAAATATCTTTCAGGAGTGGCGGATAAAGCCAATCTTAGACCTAAAGAACGGGGTAATAATTCCTCTAATCGGGGGGAACCTAAATTATGTGCTTCATCACCAACGATTAAAGTTTTATCGGGAAAAAATTTTATTTGTGATTGAAAACCCTCGCTAATAAAAGTTGAGTTAGTAGTTAAAATAGTGACAAATTTTTGATTACCCGCTTGCACATTATATAATTCTGTGGCTAGTTGACTTTGCCATGTATGGACACTTTCGTAGGCTAAAATCGGTTTAAGATTAAATTTTTCCGCTTCTCGTTGCCATTGATTGACTAGGTGACGATAGGGGCAAATTACTAATAATACTTGCAGTTCTATCGCTTGGTAAAGTTCCATGGCAATAGCTAAAGCAGTAATAGTTTTACCGCTGCCGGTGGCCATTTTTAAAGTTCCTCGTCCCCGATTACGAAACCAACTGATAATCGCTGTATTTTGGTAGTCTCTCAATTCCAAATCGGGGGGAATTCTAGGAATACCAGAGGGATTAACTCGATAGAATCCTCGCAATTCAGCCACTTGCTTGAGCTTGCGAGAACTCAGAAAATCTCTAGTTATTTTTTCCCAATCTATCCAGCAACTATTCATAGGACCTCTTGTAAAAATCAAAAATTGTTGTTAGGGTTAGGACACAGGAGACAGGAGACAGGAGAAGGGAGTCAGGAGCAGCGATAAACAATCCATAGCTTGGCAGTTCATCACAGTATTATAAATAGTTTTTGTATAAGCTCAAAAGTAGCAAAAAGCCAAAAATCTAAAAGCTAAAGGTTGCTCCCTATATAATTGGGATGGACTAAAAAGACCATCCCACAGCTATCAAACCACTCTTAACTGTTATCCTAGAAACCTAGGGAATGATTAGGATAATTTACATGGTCGCTACTTCTTCTTTTTGGAGAGTATTTTGCCGAAGTTTTTCTTGATCTTGGCGACGTTTTTTAGCATAAAGTTGGATTGTCACTGCCATTAATACCACTAAAGCTACAATTAACCAAGTGGTCAAATCGAGGGGTAATTGATTCTTAAATACTGCCAAAAGGACAATAACTACCAATAACAGGGTTGGTGCTTCATTTAAGGCCCGAAATTGCTGTCCCGTCCAATTACATTCCCCTTTTTCTAGCTTCTTCATGATGCGACCACAGTAGAAATGATAGAGCAGTAAAAGAGCCACAAAGGATAATTTAATATGTAACCATCCCGATTTTAAAATTTCTGGTTCTGTGGAGATTAAACCGATCGCCATGGCCACGGTGACAATCATCCCA
>NZ_JASJFG010000244.1:0-8032 GCF_030065375.1 Microcystis sp. M49636_WE2
CACCGCACATTTCAAGCGATAATCTCCGGTACAAAAAACACAGCGACTACAGGGAATTCGATGCAGCTTTTGCAACTGCCGGCGCCCTTGGGCAACAGCAAGAAAAAGGGCAGTAAAAAAGAACAGCAGCGTTATCCAGATTGCGATCGGACAAAAGAGCGGTATTAGCCTTAACATAAATCTCGATTTTTGTCAATTAAGGAATAATTACAGTTTGCTCAGAAAGAAATTCCTGTGGAACTAGAGATCGCCAGAAACTAAAAATCTCTTGACTGACGCTGTAGGGGTGGGAATAGTGGAAAAAATAACGCCCTTTGTGACAACTCCAAATGCGATCGCCTGACTTTAACCAGGGTTGCCATCCCTGCAATAAATGCCGATCAATTACCGTATCGATATCTCCCCCACAGACTAACAGGGGTACGGGAACTGTCCCCGGGGGGAAATGGGCATTCTGATAGAGATTATGGGGAGAAAGGGACAATAATAAATCCTCTTCCAAGAGATAGCGATATTCTTGGGTTAAAGCGCAGGATTGATGACCAAAAAGATTGTGAACCGATTGATTGAGCAGAGTTTGACGAGAACAAGGCAGTAATTTTGATAGCACATAATAATGAGCTTGCCAATCGATCGCCGGATAGACTCCCACAGAGAGCAAAGTTAAGGATTTTACCCTTTCTGGATAACGACGCGCATACAGTAATCCTACTAATCCCCCCGTGCCGTGGCCGACTAAATGCAGCGGTCGATCGCATTGTTTCAGGTAATCTTGTATTAATACTAAGGCAATATCAAGAGAAGCTGGCTGATCAAGAGATTGACAGTATTGCCAATCAGCGATCGCAATTTCCCTGGCTAAACAATCCAACACCGGGCGATCAAAACGGCGAAAACTGGGGTTAACATTAATCCAAACTGCATCAGGTAATCGAGACATAATAATCAAGGATATAGGGGATTTTTTAGCGATCAGTAAACAGTAAGGCTCTTCGGTTTGTGTTATGCAATGGACGGGGGTTATAAGGGATGGAACCCATATATAGAAAGGCATTTAGCGATTTTTGTCAATTATTTTCGATCTAGAGCGAACTAATCAATTAAATCCCTTGCCAGATAAGGATTTAGTCGATTTATGCCCCCCTATCGAACCATATCAAGTAACGAAGATCCATCAGTAGTCGGTGAAAAGAAAGCTGCGAACTAGCCACTTAATACTATTCACTGGTAACTGATAACTGATAACTGGTAACTGATAACTGATAACTGATAACTGATTGATAGCTAACTAAACGCCAAATTCGCCCTTAAGTCCCGCGACCCAAGTTTTGATCCGTTGTTCAGTTAAATCGGATTGGTTGTCTTCATCGAGGGCTAAACCGACAAATTTGCCATTTTTTAGGGCTTTCGACTCGTTAAAATCGTAACCTTCTGTCGGCCAGTAACCGACAGTTTTACCCCCCAGGGAGGCGATTTTTTCTTCCAGTATCCCCAGAGCATCTTGAAAGTTATCCGCATAACCGATTTGATCCCCCATCCCGAAATAAGCGACCTTTTTGGAGACGAAATCAATGTCATCCAATTCATCGTAAAAACCCGCCCAATCGCTTTGTAATTCGCCGATATTCCAGGTGGGACAACCGATAATCAGGGCATCGTAGGGGGCAAAATCCTCGGTAGAAGCGGAGGAGATATCGTGTAATTCTACAATTGCCTCACCTCCAAATTCTTTCTGAATCATTTCCGCCACCGTTTCGGTTTTGCCGGTTTGCGTGCCAAAAAATAAGCCAATTTTTGCCATAAAATTTGTCCTTGTTGCGAAATAAGTGAGTTTAACTCTTAATTCTCCTTGATAGGGAATAAAGCCCCTGATTACAGTTTTCTCTCTCTGAAACTGGCATTTCCTGCCGGCAAGAACTACAGTACCAATAAGAGCGAGAGCGTCCAATGTGATGCAGCAATTTGGTGTTACAACAGGTACAGTAAGGCATAAGGGACAGTTAGAAAGATTGATCAGCGGGGAAAATTAGGAAAATCGATAGTTTATCCTAATCTTCCTTGAAAAAACTAGGCTTCTATCGCATTTAAGGCTTTTTCTACTCGTTTAAAGTCAAAACCCATCGCGCGTAAAGCGTGCCAGAGATGACCTTGTAAAAAGAAGAAAGCGAGGAAAAAGTGGGCATTAGCCAACCAACAGCGCGCCGTATGTACTCCAAAGGGCAATTTCACCGTGTCGGCAAAGTAGGGAGCAATTCCTAACTTCACTTCTAAAATTGGCCCGTAAAATTCGACTGGATAAGCGAGGGTATTTACCCCACAGAAATAGGCGGCCACGAAACCAGCTAGGGCAATTCCGCCCAAAGAATAGGATAAAATGGCTTCTCCAGAGAAAATCAGCACATTTCTCGCCCATTTGAGCGGGGGAACGATAATATGCCAGATACCGCCCCCAATTAACATTAAACCGACGTAGATATGACCACCGACTAAATCTTCGAGATTGTCCACAGTAGCAAAGTGGGTTTGATAGCCATAGATAACCCAAGGATCGAGGGTTGGTTCACTAACGACTCGGACAGCGCCGATAGTTGCGTCGTATAATCCCCCCCAGTACATAGCTTTGGCCACTAATAATAATGCAGCTATACCTAAAAAGAGCAGATGATGACCGAGAATAACTCCTAATTGTCGGGGTTCACTCCAATCGAAATGGAATTTTTTCCCCGGACCGGAGGAATCTTTCAGGGTTTCTGGGACTCTTAACAGGTGAAATAAGGCTCCTGCTCCCAAAACTGCCGAAGAAATCAGATGAATTGAGCCAATCACGAAAAAGGGATAGATATCGATGATTTGCCCCTTTTCTCCGACTCCAAAGCCTAAAGTGGCCAGGTGCGGCAGTAAAATTAAGCCCTGTTCTGCCATGGCTATATCGGGGCGATACTGGGAAATTTCAAATAAGGTGAAGGCTCCTGCCCAAAAAGCGATTAAAGCAGCTTGGGCAACGTGGGCAACGATAAATAAGCCTGATTTATCGGCAAAACGGGCATTTCCTGCCCACCAGTCGTATTCGATCTGAGGATTATCGTAGGTCTGCATGGCATCTTTTAACAAAAATAGAACCAAGCTTATTGATAATTATATGCAATAAGCTTTAAGTCTTAGTCTAGAATAATTCTCAATAAAGTCAAGTTAAGAATTGTTACAGTTGCTCGGCATACTTTAATACATCAGTATTTTTAGCCTGATCAGCCTTTGAAAATCAAGGCTTTTCAGCATGAATCTTGGATCGCAGCTAGAGTAATCACCTCAAATAATTGAGAATAATTATTAATTAATTTTTAACAAAGACTAGAGGATAATTAGCTTGTCATCACTTAAACAAGCGCATAATTGGGCATTAAAGAGCATAAATAAGCTTAAATATGCTCTTTATTTAATTTTTAACCTGAAATCTCTTTTTTATTCGATAAAATACCCGCCGGCGCTATTCGCCTCCCCGTCGGTTGTGGTAAGGGACTTGCGCTTTGATAATGTACCTTTTGGGCGAACGCAGTTCGCCCCTACATTGTCGACAAAATCCGTTACTGTAGGGGCGCAAAGCTTGCGCCCTCCGATCGATTGGGATATGATTCTCACGCAAGTCCCTAAGCTGTACTGAATTTAAACTGCGTCAGAGTCTCTGAGCGCCCATTTATAGGGATTGCAGCCTCTGGATTTTCCTTTCTCTCCCCTCCCCAGTTCTGAAAAGATACTTAATAGAGCCGTAGATTAACAACATTGTCGTTAAAGTCATGGCCATAATTAGGGGGGCAATTTTGGCTAACCAGAAAGCCACGAAGATTATGCCGATTCCGTCAGCGAGTAAGATGGGTAAACGTGGCCCTATGCCATGGTCAATAATTTTTTCCGTGCTTGGCTGCAGTTGAATTTTGGCTAAACATTGAAACCAAATTTGACTGACTAAAACTATTAAAGCTCCCCATCCTATCCAGAGGGCAGCCACATAAAAGCCCGACAATTCTAAAACAATTGTACTAATTGTAACCATAAAAAAGCGATCAAGGCGAGGATCGCTGGTTTTTTGCTGAAATTGGGCAATTTCTGCCAAGTCCACCGCTGCCATGCGTGCCTGTTCTATACACATCACCAGGGTACCTAGGGCAAGAATAGCAGCGGATAGGTTTTCCGGTGAGAATATTTGGGAGATTATGCCTAAACTAGCTGGAAAAAACAGTAAAAAAAGGATCGTTCGTCTCATCTATTCGGGGTGGGGTCGGATTAAGATAAGAAATGCTCTTGACTTGATCATTTCTGTAATGTCTTGTTTGCCTCCTTTTCAAAATGCTCTCCTTCTCACCCAAGCTTTAACCCATCGTTCCTATGTTAATGAACAGTCCCAATTGACGGAAAATAACGAGCGCCTAGAATTTTTGGGCGATGCGATTTTGGCTTTTTTGGTGGGCGAACTTTTGTATCAAAAATATCCCGCCATGAACGAGGCAGAATTAACCCGTTTGCGGTCAAATTTGGTCAAAGAAGAACAATTAGCGCAATTAGGCATCGAAATCGGCCTGGGGGAGTTAATGCGTTTGGGTAAGGGGGCAATTAAAGATCGGGGGCGATCGAATCCTACCCTATTAGCGGACACTTTTGAAGCGATAATTGGGGCTTATTATCTAGATTCGGGGTTAAATGCGGTTAAAAACTATCTGCACGGGCTTTTTATCCCTGTAGCCTCTCATTTAGTCTCTCAACAATCGGAATCGCCATCTTTTATCGATGCCAAAAATCTCTTTCAACAGTGGGCGCTGGCCAATTTCGCCTCTAATCCAGAATATGCGATCATCGATGTGACAGGACCCCCCCACGCTAGGGAATTTACTGCCGAAGTGCGGGTTAATAACCTTCTCTACGGTACAGGTAAAGGTAAACGGAAACAGGATGCCACCAAAGCGGCTGCCGAAGATGCTTTAAAGCGCTGTCAATGGCAATAATAAATAAGGCCAAACCTACTTATCTGAGGGGCCACCAATTAACTTTATCCCTGGTGGCACTGTACACTTCTTTTAAACCCTCGGCATCCAGTACCCGAATTAAATCCCCCGTCGATTCTGAGGCAATTAATCCCACGTTTTGCAATCCTTTTAATACCTGTTCGACGGTGCGTTGATTGAGTTGACAAGCGCGAGCAATCATATCGACGGATAGATCAAAAGTATAGATATTTTCGGCACTCGGTTGACTGCCTAATTCTCTTTCTTGATAGATTAAAGCTCTGAGTAAAGTGGCTACAGCTTGGGGTGGATAGCTACTGCAATTAAGCAAATGATACTCGAATTTTTGCTGTAATTCAAATAAAAAACAGTACCGTTGACGAAAACTTTCGTTATCGTTGTAAATCTTTTCTAGCGCCGATAAGGGAATTTTCAGGACGTGGGTAGTTTTATAGGATTCCACCAAACAGGGAAAGGCGCGACTGGCTAAACCATAACTAAAGGGTAAACTCCTCATGCCAAAACAGCCGCCGGGGTAGGTAATGGCAATAATCCGGTCGAGGGGGGTGCTGCGGACGACGATTACACCCTCATTCAAAATCACATACAAAACATCTAGAAATTCATCGGGGAGAAAAGCCGTATAGACGGGACGATTGGAAAATAGCGTCTCTAACTTGAGATTGTCAGCATCCAGATACTGACTTAACCAAGCCTCCTCTAGTCCGCGAAAGAGAAAACTCTGGTTAATCAGTTGTTGTAGGAGGGTTGTTTTTTTGGTTTTGACGCTCTTGCCCATAGTCTCAAACCTAGATGTAGCACTGATTCCATCTTCTCACAGTTTCCCTTGTTATCACCTTATTTCCAATTTGTTTTATAAATGTATTGAAATTTTGTTTTCCATGCTGTAGGATTAAACTACACCTGAAAACAGATACAACCTCAGAGTAAAGCTTAGGAGCGCCGCCGATGCAGTCATCCCAGTCTTGTTTATCCCTACTCATGGCAACTGTCCTGACGGGAGGAATGCTGGCATCTTGCACCCCATCCCCCACCAATAGCGGCAATGACAGCCAAAAACCCGTGACTGTGACACTTGTTTCCTATGCTGTCACCCAAAGTGCCTACGAAAAAATCATTCCCAAATTTGTCGAGGAATGGCAACAAAAAACGGGGCAAAAAGTAACTTTTGAACAGAGTTATGGTGGTTCCGGTTCCCAAACTCGTGCCGTTATCGATGGTTTAGAAGCGGATGTGGTAGCGTTGGCTTTAGCTTTGGATACCAAGAAAATTGAGCAAGCGGGATTAATTCAACCCGGTTGGGAAAAAGAAGCTCCCAATGACTCTATTGTTCATAAATCTGTAGTGGCTTTTGTTCCTCGTGATGCCAATATTAAAATTAATAAATGGTCAGATCTAGCCAAGGATAATATTAAAGTTATTACCGCTAATCCCAAGACTTCTGGCGGAGCGCGCTGGAATTTTCTCGCTCTTTGGGGTTCGGTGACGCAAGCGGAAGGCAGTGAACAAGCGGCGCAAACTTTTGTCGAAAAAGTGTTTAAAAATGCGCCAGTTTTACCTAGAGATGCTCGTGAATCTAGTGATGTATTTTTTAAACAAGGCCAGGGAAATGTGCTAATTAATTACGAAAACGAGATGATTCTCGCTAACCAAAAAGGTGAGAATTTAGCCTATACTGTTCCCACTGATTATAATATTTCTATTGATAATCCCGTGGCGGTTGTTGATGCCAATGTGGATAAAAAAGGTACGAGAAAAGTGGCGGAAGCTTTTGTGCAGTTTTTATTTACCCCAGAGGCACAAAGAGAATTTGCTAAGGTGGGGTTTCGTCCCGTTGAACCGACGATAGTTAAAGAGTTTGAGAGTAAATTTCCTCAGATAAAAAATCTCTTTACCGTGCAGGATTTAGGCGGTTGGGATAAGGTACAAAAACAATTCTTTGAAGATGGAGCCTTGTTCGATAAAATTCTGACTAAAGCTGGTAAATCTTAAGGAGAAAAACCATGGATAATCAACCTCAATGGCAAACTATTAATCATCCCCAAAGTGATTTACATCTCGATCAATCGGGACTTGATCGCCCCACGTCCCGACGAATAAAAATTCGGGTTCCTAAACAATATATTAACGAGCCAATTATAGCACGTTTAGGGTCTTTTCCAGGTCTAAAAGTGAATATATTTTCCGCTTTGTTAGCTGCCAATAATAATCAAGATGGCTGGTTTGATCTACAACTACAAGGCAACTCTCAAGGTATAGAAAATGCCCTTTCCTATCTGGCAGATTTAGATGTAGAAGTTTGGTATGATTCAGCACAAGTTCTTGAAGAAGCGGACAATTGGTAATCTCTAGCAATAATAAACAATGGCTAACCCACAATTATCTTTATCTCCCAGTCAACCCCTGAAAAAAGTTTCTATTCCTTGGGTAATTACCATTAGTTATCTAGTGGTTTTGTTGGTTTTACCGGCAGCGGCACTATTTGCTAAATCCCTAACTCTTGGTTTTGCCGAATTTTGGCGTGTTGCCACTTTACCGATTTCTTTATCCGCTTACCAAGTCACTTTTTTTACTTCCTTAATTGCCGGACTGATAGACGGAGTTTTTGGCACTATTATCGCTTGGGTATTAGTGCGTTATCGATTCCCGGGTAAAAAAATTGTCGATGCTTGTGTGGATTTGCCCTTTGCTTTACCCACTTCTGTTGCTGGTTTAGTCCTAGCCACAGTTTACAGTGATAACGGTTGGCTCGGTCAATTTTTTGCCCCCTTTGGCATTAAGATATCCTTTACCATTTTAGGGGTTTTTGTGGCGATGTTATTTATCGCTTTACCCTTTATTGTCCGCACCTTACAGCCGGTTTTACAGGAAATGGAAAAAGAGGTAGAAGAAGCGGCTTTATCCCTCGGTGCTTCCTCTTGGCAAATCTTCTGGCGAGTTATTTTTCCCACAATACTACCCGCTATTTTAACAGGAGTTGCCCTCGGTTTTGCCAGAGCGATCGGTGAATATGGTTC
>NZ_JASJFG010001007.1:0-1122 GCF_030065375.1 Microcystis sp. M49636_WE2
CCTTGAAGATTTCCTCAAATTGCCATATTTGGAGGATTCTCCAGCATGGGAATACTTGCATGGAGTCGCAATTCAGAAACCCATGCCTAAGACTCGACACTCTATCCTGCAAAAACGTCTTTTAGCTGAGGTTGACAGCCACACTGTTGATTATACAGCTTTACCTGAGTTGCGATGTACCTTCGGCGAGCGTTCGATCGTTCCTGATGTGGCAGTAATTGCATGGAATCGAATTAACCTGAATCAAGCAGGTGAACCAGAGGACGACTTTAGGGAAGCACCTGATTGGACTATCGAAATTCTTTCACCGGATCAAAAGGTAAACCGTGTAATTGACAACATTCTACATTGTTTAAAACATGGCAGTAAATTAGGATGGATGCTTGATCCAGATGATTATTCTGTTTTAATGTTTACTCCCCAACAAGAGCCAGAAGTTTGCAGAGGGGATGACCAACTTAAGGTAATTGCAGGGGTTCAGTTGACACTGACTCCACAACAAATCTTTGCCTGGCTAAAAGTTGGTCAAGCTAGACAAAGTAAGTAGAAGTCTGGGGAGAAGTACGAGGACTAATATGAATTGATGGGAGAGTAAATTTATGTGGGAAGATGAAATTCTTGAAGAATTACACAGAATACGAGAAGAACAAGCCAAATCTTTTAATTATGATTTCAAGGCCCTATTTGCTGATTGGCAGAAAAGACAAGCAGCGAGTGGCAGACAATTAGTATCATTGCAACTTCAATAATAGTGGCGACTTCAGGTGGTAATGGGTCTAGCAGCGCGGGTGAATCAGACAGTAGTAATTGATAAGATCCGAACGTCTGAACGTCCTCCTTACCCCGCTACGCACTCAGGGACTCATGGGGTTTTGTTGAAGACGGCTGTTGGCCAGGATCCCTTATAATGGGGAAGTCGGAATGTTTTTTCTTCCTATGCCAGTAAGTGCTGAAGCTCTTAAGCAAGACTTGGATCGACTGACTGATAATCAGCTTCAGCAAGTGGCTGATTTTATTGCCTTCTTAAAGTTTCGCAGTCAGCGTCATCAGGCTGTTCTCGATCCAATGCAACTGGCCGATCTGTTTGCAGAGTTTGCTGATGAAGATCGCGCCTTTGCTGAA
>NZ_JASJFG010000027.1:0-2655 GCF_030065375.1 Microcystis sp. M49636_WE2
GGACGATTTGCTTGAATACAGTGGAATGTACGATTAGGGAGGGAAGTTATCGTTTTTCTAAGATAACTCGACCGACCCAACTGCAACAAAAAGCGTTAGATTTATTGGGAGTTTCCCTGATTTGTACCCAGTAACGGGGCGCTGTAAATTTTCTTAATCCCTTCTACAGCACAGGTTATGGCCTTTTGTCAACGGGGAAGTCCAGTTATACAACCGTTCTGGGGCGAACTGCAAATTCAGACTGCGAACGGGAAAAACAAACATCAAACTCAAAAAGGAAATTAGCCTGCCCCAAAATTAAAGGTGTACTAGGAGCTTGAGTCCAGGCAAATGCTAGATTATGGGCTAAGTTTCCAGCCAAGATAACCGAAAGATTTTCATTCTCCCAGATAAAGCCTAGTTGTAGGCCTAACTCGTAGGGTAGAACGTTGACACTTGCTCCCGTATCAATCAAACCTTCGGTGTTTAAGGAGCGCCCATTCAGACCCAGTGTTATAGGCACATATGGCATTCGGTCAACCATGCTGGAACTGGTGTCAATAATTTTGTAGGGAAATTTTTGACCATCAAGCATTCTGTTCTTTTTGTTTTGTAGCCAGAAGGTTCATTAAGGTGTTGGCCGCTTCAGAACAGCCATAGGGAGACCAGATTGGGTACTCTTGACCTTCTACAAAAAAGTCTCCGTTCTCTTCTTTGACAAGCTCAGTGGCCAAGAATTGCATTAGTCGCAGCTTGTCAATTTTTGAAAGTTCCTGGATTTGAGATTTGAGTTCAGCCAAGGACATTTTGAGAGCCTCTTTTCTGAAATTTGGTGGCAAGGTAATGATACTGGCTTCTGGTTCAGGTACAGACCAGCAATCAATATTCTACCATCCAGACTGCTGAAAAATATCGTCAGTGCTGGGTTGTAACCAGTATTTTCCCCGATTTTTTTGACTTTTTACTTTTCTCTTGGGATAAGATTGTGATCGATCGAGTTTAGGGAATTTTTATGACCACAGAAAGTTTAGCGACTTCAGAAGCAATAGAGTCAATGACCGATGAATTTCTGGCTAGTACGAGCAGTCATCAAGAAATGATTGAAACGGTTATTTCTACTTTGCAGCAGAATGACACTGCTATGGTACAACATACAGAAAAAGGTTATCTGTGGAAGTTTCAGTATGGTAGCGTTGAGGTATTTGTGCAGTTAACTGGGGAAAGCGATGATGATTTTCTCACGGTGTGGTCTTCTGTGCTGAAATTGCCTGTTAAGGATGAATTGGGATTAACCCGCAAGTTATTAGCGATGAATTGTGCCGAAACCTTTGAATCTCATTTTGCCATTATGAATGATCAGGTGGTGGTGATTTCTCAGCGTACTGTGGCCGATTTGTCTCCTGGGGAGATTTCGCGAGCAATTACTCTCGTGGCGACGGTAGCAGATAATAATGATGAAATGTTACGAGAATCCTTTGGTGGCAGCTAAAATTTGGCGTTATATCCCTCCAATTATCTCATCGGCAGAGCTACAAATGGCGATCGATTCTTGGTTACTAGAGCAACACCGTTGTGGTCATCATCCCCCGACTTTGCGTTTTTATCAATGGTCGCCCCCGGCCATTTCCTTGGGCTATCATCAACGGCAATATCCCGATTTTTGGCGTAATTTGACTTGGCAAGGTCAAAAAATCTCCCTAGTTCGTCGTCCTACTGGTGGCCGGGCCGTACTACATCAGGGGGATTTGACTTATATGGTGGTAAATTCGGGGATGAAGGGGAATGTTAGGGAAGTTTACCTTCAAATCTGTCAATTTTTAATCACAGGCTGGCAAAATCTCGGTCTGGAATTGTCCTACGGTGTTGCAGGCCGGGGATATATTAATTCTGCTAACTGTTTCGGTACGGCTACCGGTGCGGATCTAGTCGATAATTGGGGGAACAAATTTATTGGGAGCGCCCAACTGCAACGGGGTTCCTCGGTTCTCCAACATGGTTCCATGGTGCTAGAGCAAGATAATTCGCTCTTTGAACAAGTTTTCGCCAGTGCTACCCCTCAAAAGCTGAATTTAGCCCCAGATTTGACCCTAGAGACAATTATCGCTACCCTGAAAACCGCCGCCGAGGATTGCTTTGATTGTCAATTGCTAGAACAACCCCTCGAGGATTGGGAGTGGCGATCAATTAAAAAAATGAATATAAATACTCATTGACAAAACAACTTTTGTGTGTATATAAAATCAATTATGAGTCAAGTTGTATAGATTTGTAATTTTTTGCTAATAATGAGTAAAGGTAGATAGAGGCCGCAAGGAACCAAAATCTTACCAAACTCGAAATTATTGTCTAGCTTGTGCTAGTTTAAGAAACGTTAATCTTTTACAGTTTGTGAGGATTAACAGGCGATCGCATCTAGTTTAGTCAAGCTAATCCAGTCAATTGATCGCCCCATCTTATAAGACAATGGGAGTAATCCCAGACTCAAAAAAGTTAAGAAATCTTGCCCGTGATTTCAGTTAAGCAAGAGGAAAAATACCCATGACCATTGCTGTCGGACGCGCCCCAGAAAGAGGGCTGTTTGATGCTCTCGATGACTGGCTCAAAAGAGACCGTTTCGTCTTCATCGGTTGGTCTGGTTTACTACTCTTCCCCTGCGCCTTCATGGCCCTAGGTGGA
>NZ_JASJFG010000804.1:0-1408 GCF_030065375.1 Microcystis sp. M49636_WE2
CAGCGAGGATTTCTTGGGCTTTTTGCCGCAAATCTGCCCCGGTATCGGCATCTACTTGGTCTAGATCGAGTAATTCCTGCGATAGCTGTTCGATCGAATTCGGGTTAGTCATAGCTCAGGCTCCCAACAAGCTTAATTACAATCCCATTGTAAAGAGGGTCCGGTCCCTAATTGGGGATTTTTTGGCTTTAATTCAGGATTGATAAGCTGTTCGTAATTTAAATTGCTTGTTGAGATCAGGCGGTCGGCAGGAGGCCGGAGATTATTTTTATTTATTCTCCCCACTCCCCTCTCCCCCCGCAACGGCTCGCAGTGGTCTCCCCCCACTCCCCAATTCATAATTCCTCCTCTCCCCACTTCATAATTCATCATTCATAATTCATAATTCCCTCCCCCTCAAAAAAATTTTCCTGGAGGTGCTTGACATAACCCTGATGATGAAGTTACAATCAGAATTGTCGCAAAAATGGGATTGTAGTTCAATTGGTTAGAGCACCGCCCTGTCACGGCGGAAGTTGCGGGTTCGAGCCCCGTCAATCCCGTAGAAATTTAGGTTAGAGTCACCCAGGGCTAGTTAACCTGTGGGCAGTAAGATAAATGAACAGGATCCCACTGCCTAGATTTGTTCTAATTTACCGATAAACCAGCATTAGCTTGAATATAATCGGGTAATTCAATCTTTACCGGTTGTATCCGCCAGATTTCCTCGCAATATTCCCGAATCGATCGATCGCTAGAGAATTTTCCCATGCGGGCCACATTAAGAATTGCTAAACGACTCCAATGTTCTTGATCTTGATAGGCGCGACCGACTTCTTCCTGACAGTCGATATAGGATTGATAATCGGCCAGTAACATATAGGGATCATCGTAGATAAGATTATCCACAAGCGGACGAAATAAACTACTATCACCCCGGCTAAAAAATCCCGAACCAATGAGGTCTAATACTGCCCGCAATTCTTCGTTATGGTAATAGTATTCTTGGGGATTATAACCGGCAGCTTTCTTAGCATAAACCTCCTGGGTGGTCAAGCCAAAAACAAAGAAATTTTCCGCCCCCACCTCTTCACGAATTTCGATATTTGCCCCATCGAGAGTACCGATAGTTAAAGACCCATTCATGGAGAATTTCATATTACCAGTTCCCGAAGCTTCTTTCCCGGCGGTGGAAATTTGTTCGGACAAGTCGGCAGCCGGATAAACCCGTTGACCGAAGGTGACATTATAATCGGGGAGGAAAACCACTTTTAACCGTCCTCCAATTGTCGGATCATTATCGATCACTTCTGCCACAGAATTAATCAATTTAATGATTAATTTCGCCATAAAATAACCCGGGGCTGCCTTACCACCAAAAATAAAGGTACGGGGGGTAATATCGAGATTGGGATTATTTTTGAGGCGA
>NZ_JASJFG010000587.1:0-6840 GCF_030065375.1 Microcystis sp. M49636_WE2
CCACCTAACTTAGATAATTGTTTCGCTCCACCTCTGTATATAGCATCTGCCAGTTTTTCCCAAGTACCACAGATACTATCATTAATATAGGAATCCAAGATAGCACTTTTGGCCTGGGGATAAGCAATTTTTATGGCATTAATATCACCTAAATACCAAGCTTCTCCTTCTTCAATAGCAATACAGAAGTAAATTTGGGATTGGATAGCAGATTTTTCCAGACAATTGCTTAATTCCTGTCGAAATTCCCGAAAACATCGATTATCCAGATCGCAAACCACAATCAGCACAGCAGCATAATTATCAGGGTAACTAGAAAAAGTTTTATCATATCCTTGAATCAGTTTAGGTAGTCGCTCAAGAAGAATCCGTTTACTAGGATCGGAAACAGACTGTAAGTCTCTGGGAATATGACCACTGCCTTTATAGGAATGAACCCTAAATGTATGACCTGCATTCATGTCAATAATCTTAGGAATTAGAATATCAAGTGCTTTTTTTCCCGACAAATCCTCAACCAAAATTTCAAAGTACATGACCTTATCTCTCATCTAAGTAATCACTATACCAAAGACTACCAAGGGGCAATCCTTCTGAGACGAGATTCTTAATTAAAGGATTGTCACTAGCCCGTTTAATCCGAGAAAAACCATCATCACCCTTTTCCAGAATCCAAACTTCTTCTGGCTGGAGAGCATCAACAAAATAAGGTTGATGAGTGGTGATAAAAATTTGAGAACGTCCTCTCTGTCCTGTGGCGTGTTTTCTAAATTCTTGAGCCAAGGTTTCTAATAGTTTATGGTATAAGCCGTTTTCTGGCTCTTCAATACAGATAAATGGCGGTGGAGAAGGGTCTTCTAACAGTAAGAGATAGGCGAATACTTTTAAAGTACCATCGGACATTTGCTGTACATAAAATGGGTCTTGGAATCCCCGATCATTAAATTTTAATAATAGTCGATTATCGGGACTTTTTTCGGTGCTAATTTTTTCTATACCCGGTATCTTATGAGAAATACTATTAAGTATATTCTGAAATTTCTTGGAATGCTCTCTTTCCATAAACTGCACCACATTACCGAGATTATCTCCATGGATATTCAGATGTTTCTGGGGTCCGGCTAGGGGCAAACTTCTGGCCGCATCGGGAGTAAAATAGCTGAGATACCATCCCTCAATAAATCTCCGAAATAGGGAAATTCTCGGATGCTGTTTGAGAGAACCTAACGTAGCAATTCCTAGTTTGCGCTTATCATTCAGTTCCACTAACTCGGTTTCCTTGCTTTCCTCATCAGCTTCTCGTTGAATTTTTTCTATTAACTTAAGTAAATCAAAATGGTCTTGACCTTCTTCTACTTGTTTCCCTTCTTCTTCTCCTTTCCAGACGATTCCTTTCCCTTCATCGAGGATTAAAAATGAAAAAGGCCATCCGGTCTTTTGACATTTTCTTCTCTGTCTGAGTCTTTCTTTTTTTACATAAGGTCTATTATCCGTATCTAGATCAATAGCTAATTCATAGGTAATTGGTCGGGAATTGTAATCTTCTTTGTAATAAATCTGAAATTCAATGCTTCCTTCCTGACCCTGGGAACGAAGACGCTCAAACCCACCCCGACCTCGCGCATCACAAGCTTCTTCTACTCCTCCTTTAAGACAATCAGATAAAAAACCGAACGCATCAAAAAGTGTGCTTTTTCCCACACCATTTTTGCCGATAACGGCCGTCATCGGTGTCAGAGAATCTCGATTTTGAGTATTCCATAACTTGCCCAGGGTTATATCCTTGAGCGCTCGATAATTTTTAATCCTCAATCCCTCAATTCCGGCCATTATTTAGTCCCGTTTCTCATTACTAAAGTAATTTGAGCAATTTCTTGATAGATTGATTCTAGACCAGTTATCAATTACTGACCCGATTCGATCGCTCCTTCGGCCTCATGGACAATTGCTCTCAATTGATCTAAAGTTTTCTGGTCCACCTGCGTCCATAATCCCCGTTGTTGAGCCTCTAATAATCTTTCGGCCATATCTCGCAATGCCCAGGGGTTTTTCTCCTGAATAAATTGTTGTACCTTGTGGTCAAATAAATAAGCTTCGGCTACCCCCTGATAAATAAAATCCTCCACTAGGTGAGTAGTGGCAGAGTAGGCAAAAATATAATCTACGGTCGCAGCCATCTCGAAAGCACCTTTATAGCCGTGTCGCATCACTCCCGCTATCCATTTGGGGTTTACTACTCGCGAACGGTAAACGCGGCGAATTTCTTCCTCTAGGGTTCTGATGCGGGGATTTTCCGGACGGGAATGATCACCAAAATAGGTGACGGGATTTTTGCCGGTTAATGCCCGGACACTGGCAGTTAAGCCGCCTTGAAATTGATAGTAGTCATCGGAGTCGAAAATATCGTGTTCCCGATTGTCCTGATTGTGCAGCACTATCTCTAATTCTTGCAGTCTATTTCTCAATACTTCCGGTAAAGAATGGGCAGTTCCTTGGCTATCATAGGCATAACAACTCCAGTTAATATAAGCATTAGCTAAGTCTTGATCATTTTGCCAGTTTTGTGACTCGATTAACCCCTGTAAACCGGCCCCGTAAGCACCAGGTTTGCAGCCAAAGATTCTGGCAGTAGCTCTCAGTTTCGCCTCTTTTTCTCCTAAGCCCTGACTTAGCCAAAACTCCCTCTCTGTCTTCACTTTCGCCGCTAAAGGATTAATTTTTTCTTCTTCCTCTTGACAAGCTACCGCATTTATGCAAGAATTAAGAAGATGTAGTATGCTGGGGAAACTGTCCCTAAAAAAGCCCGATACCCGAACAGTCACATCAATACGAGGACGGCCTAAGCTAGACGGGGTAAGGATTTCAAACCCGACCACCCGACGGAAAAAACCATCCCAAAGGGGACGAATTCCCAGTAAAGCCATGGCTTCGGCCACATCTTCGCCACTATTTCTCATCGTCGAAGTTCCCCAGATAGAAATCGCCAAAGTGCGGGGATATTCACCATTTTCTTGGGTATAACGTTCAATTAGTGCCTCTGCGGCCTTTCTTCCCACTTCCCACGCGGTTTCTGTGGGGATTGCGCGGGTATCGACAGAATAGAAATTTCTGCCAGTGGGGAGAACATCGGGACGGCCGCGGGTGGGAGCGCCGGAAGCACCACTGGGGACGTATTGGCCAGCGAGACCTTTTAAGAGATAGATAAGTTCATCGGGGGTTTGTTTTAAAGCAGGAATTAACTGATTTTCTAGCCAAACTAATTCTTTTGCCGTATTTTCGCCTAGAGGTTCAATTTTCTGGCTAATTAAATCCTGAGCGAGACCTTCCAGATAAGTAGTAGTATCGTTATATTCCGTCAGGGGGTCGCAGTCGAGATGGAGGTCAAGGGCAAGGGAACGGGTTAAACCGGGGCGGTCGGGACTGGGAGAACGGGCAATCGATTGGATTAAATCAATTAACTGCTGACCCTGGGGACATTGACCGAAGATATGTAAACCGTCGCGGATTTGTGCTTCCTTGAGTTCACAGAGATAACCATCCACGAGGGTGAGAAATTGACCAAAGGAGGCGCTAATCGTGCCTAGCTCTCGATCGAGATTAGTTTTCGCCACCAGGTCGTTAATCCGCTCGCGAATCAGAGCTAAACGAGAAGGATCAAGAGATTCTGCCTGATAATATTCATCGATGAGAGACTCTAACTTTTCCCAATCCCCATACAATTCCGCTCGCGTCATCGGGGGGGTGAGATGGTCGATGATAACAGCTTGGGAACGTCTTTTAGCGCTGGACCCTTCTCCGGGGTCATTGACAATAAAAGGATAAAAATTCGGCAGCGACGAGAAAGCAATTTCGGGATAACAATGGGGAGAAAGAGCGAGACTCTTCCCGGGTAGCCATTCTAAATTGCCGTGTTTACCGAGATTAATCACAGCAGTGACTTGGAATTCCTGTCGTAACCAATGGTAAAAAGCGAGATAGCTGTGGGTAGGTTCCAGGTCGGGGGAATGATAATTAAGAGTCGGGTCAAGGTCATAACCGCGAGAAGGTTGAATACCGATAAAGACATTACCTAACTGGAGGCCCGGGATAGGAAAATCCTCGTCCGGATGTCCCCAACGGTCAAGCAGAGCGCTTTGATTATCGGGGGGAAGGGAGGAGAAATAATCTAGATATGCTTCTAGGGAGAGAGATTGATAGATAGGTTTTAATTCCCTTGTCTCCAGGTCATTAGTGATACCGGAAATAAGCAATCGCATTAATTCATCACTATGGTCGGGGAGGTCGGTGAGGGTATAACCTTGGGTTTGTAGTGCGCGAAGAATTTCCAAACCACTAGCGGGAGTATCTAAACCGACTCCGTTAGCGATACGACCATCCTTATTGGGATAGTTGGGGAAAATGAGAGCAATTTTTTTCTGGGAGTTGGGAAGGGAGGAGAGTTGACAATAGTTTGCGGTTAAATCAGCGACAAAATCAACCCGGTGGGGGAGGGGTTGATAGATAACTATTTCCGTTTCTAGTTTGGGATGTCGGGTGAGGACAGATTTAAAGGAAATAGCGCGGGTGATAATTTTGCCATCCATTTCCGGTAAAGCGATATTCATGGCCACATCCCGGGGGGAAAGACCTTGATAACCCTGTTGATAAGCTTCTAAACTGCTGCTGCTGAGGATAACTTGGAAGATGGGTTTATTGAGAGACTGCCAGAAGTGATGATTTTGTTTGTCTTCCGGTCGTTGGATAGAGAAGCTAGTGGTGTCGAGAATTAGGTCTGGGGGATGGTGGGAAAAGAGGGTTAATAGTTCCTCTTGCACTTCAATTTCCCGGAGAGAGGAGAGAAAGATAGGGACAGTTTCAATGTTTCTTTGGGTGAAAGCGCTGATTAAAGCATCGATAGCTTTGGTGTTACCCGCGAGATAATGGGAACGATAGAAAAGTATCCAAGTCCGTGCTTGGGGTTGGGATAGGGTTGTCTGGGAATAGATTCCCAACCTAGGGACAACCCCAGGAGGAGAGGGAGGATAGTCGAGATGGAGACAGGTATGCGCGATAAATTTAGCAGCATTAATCCAGTTATCTATCCCTGCTTCCGTGAAATAGCACCATAACTGGTTAACAGTAGTCAGGGAAGCATTGGAATGACTCATCAACTCTAAATCCGGTTTATCCTCTCCTGGGAGGACAAATAAAGTCGCACCAGTTTCCTCGACAATTTCCTTAACTACTTCCAACCCGTAGGACCAACTCCCCCGTCCCCCCAATAAGCGAAGAATAATCACTCTTGCTTGGGATAGTACCTTGTCCCCATAGTTATCGATACTGTATTGCTGCTGTAACTGCGATAAATTCAGGGCGCGAATTGCGGGAAAATTATCCGGTAGATGGTCGATAGCTGCCGCTAGAGTTTGAATATCGGTATCAGCCATGGTGAGGAGAACAATCGGGGCCGGATTTTGGTCAATAATAATCACCCCTTCGGTATCTGCTGTCCAACCACCCGCTTGGGGAGCAATTCGGTGCATAAGTTTTGAGAGTCAGGTTAAATAATGATTAGGTTTTGAGAATCAGGGTCTCGATCGAGGGATCATTCTTAGGTAGATAGAGATGATTATATCTGTCTGCGGCAATTTAAAGAACAGGGAATAGGGATTAGGGAATAGGGGATAGGGATTAAGCAAAATCTTCACTAAAACCCCAACACCCTAAAACCCCAACACCTTACTGATGACTGGGGTGTAGGGAAGTGGGGAAGTGGGGGAATTTCAACTAAAACCCTAAAACCCCAACACCCCACCACCCTATCTCCTGCCTCCTGCCTCCTGCCTCCTGCCTCCTGCCTCCTGATAACTGATAACTGATAACTGGTAACTGGTAACTGATGACTGATGACTGATGACTGATAACTGATAACTGATAAATGATAAATGAATGCTTCTCCCGCTTATGTTTGCTGTCAAGTGTTGTCATCTACTCACCTCCAACAAATTCGTTCTTGGTGGGGACAGTTGGCAATACAGGTGACAGCGCCGAGGATTAGTCTCAGTGAAAGAGAGCTGCCCCTAAAGACGGGGGAAATCTATCAACTCTTGCTTTCCACCGACCTACAAGTTTTATTGTTAGCCAGTCCCCAAGCACATAACTTTGAGTACGAAGTCCGCATTAGTTTTGAAGCGAACACGATTAAAAACTTTCTGCAAGGACTGTCCGTCAAGTCTCTCCACCACCCAAAAATTCAGCAGGGTTATCAAATTTTAAATCTGCCTCTATCCAATAATGTCAGCAGTTTTCAAAATAAAATTTTAGTCAAAATTCTCTCGATAATTTCTTCTCCGTCTGCAGAGGGGGGTTGTCCCCGCATCTTCTCCGTTTGTCAACCGGTAGAAGCTGCCCTATCCCAACAAATCCAACAGGAAAGATTATTAAACCAAGTCATCACCCAGATGCGTCAGAGTCTGGAGTTACCGGTGATTCTGGAAACCGTGGTCAGGGAAGCGCGGGAATTTTTGCAAGTGGACCGATTGTTAATTTATCAATTTTTCCCCGGTACCGGCGAGGGAAAGGGAAAAATAACTTCCGAGTCGCGCGTTTCTGACCAGATAAATTCCGTGTTAAATTTAACCCCCGAAGACGATTGTTTTTCCTATATTCCCCAATACAAGGAAAAGTATCGTCAAGGATTAATTCTGGCCGTGGATGATGTGGATGTTAACTATTCTTCTTCCTTCTGTTTGTCCGAATTTTTGCGACAACACCAAGTGCGATCAAAATTAATCGCCCCGATGGTGGTACAAGAAGAATTGTGGGGTTTATTAATTGCCCATCAATGTGGAGAAAAACGCC
>NZ_JASJFG010000958.1:0-3326 GCF_030065375.1 Microcystis sp. M49636_WE2
AATTCCCATCCAGAGGGTTTCTAAGGTGGTTGTACCACCATTAAAGGGATAGGTGTCCAAAACCACATCAGCGATGGCTAAATTTGCCCTGTAGGTTTCCGTCTGATAGAGAGGAAGCATCTTAATTCGATTAGTTTCTACTCCAACTTCTGCGGCAATTTGACAGAATAAATCCAGGAGGGAATTATCATCAGCAACTCCTTGAATCAGGAAATAACTATTAGGTACCGATTTGAGTATTTGCATTTGTAAGCGAATCATCGCTGGATTACGCTTAATTGCTGTTTGAGAACTTAGGTAAATAACCGCATCGTTATTAATACCTAAATCTTCTCTTCGCAGGGTAGGAACGGCTATTTCAAAACCATCCACAGCGACAAAAGTATTAGGCAAACGCCAGATTTTTTCCTGATAATATTCTTGGGCATTTTCTGGCAATACATAAGGATCCGCTAAAAGATAATCTACTGCGGGTAAACCAGAACCATCAAAACCTAACCAGTTAACTTGAATAGGGGCAGGTTTTAAGGCAATAACTTGGGCAACGATTGCCCCAGTACCACTATCTAAGTCCACAAGAATATCGATGTTATCTTCTTTAATTTTGCGATAGGTTGTTAAGGAATCAGCAGTAGCATGATAGATTTTATCTGCGGGATTAGAAAACCATTGTTTAGTTATTTCATCCACAGGTTGACTCACCATATAAAGGTGAATATCAAACTGTTCACGATTGTGATAATTAATAGTCCAACGACTCAATAAACCGACGGGATGATGTTTTAAGGTTTGGGCAATGTAACCAATTTTAAGTTTTTTATTGGCATTATCTTCTCTAGGTTTATCAAAACTTTCCTCTTGAAAACCCAGCATTTCTTTGTAGGTTTCTTGAAAAAAACTGCCAATCTGACTTAAAAGCGGTCGATTCTCTTTCGGGTTATCTTCATAGTAAGAAATCGGATTCATAACTGTTAGTAAAGCTCCCCGAACTAAGGGATGTATATCTTGGGGCTTTTTTTCTATAAATTCTTTAATTAAGTGTTTATACTCTTGACAAATACTAGGAATGTCATTCCATTTTGAGGCTCGTAAAGAACCACTAAAGAGGAGCGATTGACTAAACATTTTTAAATCAATCGTTTGACTTTTCTCTTTCAACTTATTGACTAAATTGATGGCTTTTTCATAGTCAGGTAAAGAGATATAAAACCAAAATAAATTAACTTCTAAGTACAAACTTTCTGGATAAAGGGGAAGAAAAGCTTCCGCTAAGTCAACGGAATAAATAGCTTGATATTTCTCAAAAGCAAAGCGTCCAGCAACAGTGATGACGTAATTAAGTAATTCTGGAGAATTGCCAAGATAGGGTAAACTTAACCGAACTAATTCTATGGTATATTCATGAGCGTAAGGTATGACGGCAATTACTACCCGTTCCAATAATTGAGAGTTAACTGAACCCTGAGTAATTAATTCTAGTATTTGCCATTCTTGCAGTTGTTGAGAATCAAATCTATTTAATTTAATTTCAATGAGGGTTAAATGCAGTAAATTATCGAGATAACTGGGATTAATTTCCTGTAGATGTTTACGAATTAACCAACTGGTTTCTAGATTTTCTAACTCTAATTGTCGGTTAGCTTCGGTAGTTAAAATATTGCTTAATTCTAGCATCCATGAATCAGTTTCCTGTTCATCTCCTTGAGTGAAAACAAATAACCAAGTAGCTTGTGCTTGTTCTTCTTTTGCCTGCAAAAGATAGGATAATCCTAAATACCAATAATGACTAATTTCTGTGGTTTCTTTTTCTATCAGTTCTTCGTAAAACTGACTAACAATATCGTATTGATTGTTTTCTAAAGCGGTTTTAACTTCATTTTGCCAAGACATGATTTAATTCTCCCTGATTAACTTTCACAATAGATTTGCCACATTTGACGATAGGCATTTTCCACATTTTTAGTAAACTGACGTGCATTCCAAAGCGGTGAAGTTTTTCTAGATTCATCTAATTTAGCGATAACTTTGCGTCTCAACTGTTCATCCTTACCTAACTTAATTCCCCAATCGATATACTCCTCATCACTCCAAGCAATACCCTCACTAATTCCCGCATTAACCATTAAAGTATAACTATTTCTCGATGACCATTGTTGACCAACTTTTGTAACCAAAGGTATCCCCATCCACAGCACATCTAAAGTCGTCATTCCTCCCGTAAAAGGATAGGTATCTAAAACCACATCAGCTATTCTTAAATTTGCTCGATAAATTCCTGTGGGATAGAGGGGTAAGATTTTTAATCTCTCATAATTAATTCCTTCTTCCTCGGCAATTTTGAAAAATAATTTTTCCACTGATTTAGCATCACTTAACCCTTGAATACTCAAATAACTATTAGGAACTGCCTTTAAAACTTGTAGCTGAAGTCGAATAGTTTCAGGGTTACGTTTAACCCCCGTTTGTACGGTTAAGTAATTAATTGCATCCTCTGGAATCCCTAAATCATCCCTGCGGAGAGAGGGGGAAGCAACCTCGACACCATCCACACAAATATAGGAATTAGGTAAGCGCCAAATTTTTTCTCGGTAGTATTCCTGTGCATCTGCTGGTAAAACGTAATTATCAGCAAGATAGTAATCAATTGCGGGAATTCCTGACGCATCAAAACCTAACCAAGTCACTTGTATTGGTGCGGGTTTTAGTGCCATGACTTGACAAGTTGCGTTATTAGTGATGCTGTCTAAATCTACCAAAATATCAATGTTATCTTGACTAATTTTTTCAGCAATCAGTCGAGGTTTAATTGCTAAATTATAGCAGGCATTCACCTGATTTTTAAAAAAAATTTCAGTGATAATGTCTTCTTTTTGAGATACTAGGTATAAAGAGACATGAAATTCATTATAGTCATGATACTTCATTAACCATCTAGCGATTAATCCGATAGAATGATTATATAAAGTATGGGCAATATAGCCAATTTTTAGAACTTTTTTGCTGTCTTTAATAGTCGATTTTTGAAGATAATTACAGTTAGAATTATTGCGAACATATTCCTGAAAAAGTTGACCAATACAATTACTAATATAACGGTTTTTTCTTGGGTTATCTTCTAGGTAAACTAGAGGGGATAAAATTGTTATGTATGGTTTATCCAATAATCTTGGACATTCTTGATTAGCGATACTTTTTTGCAAGGATTCTGCATATTCTTCAATATCTGCCTTAATATCGACCCAATTACCACTAAATAATTTGACATAAAGAGCAATAAAATCAGCTACAGCTTGAGAAGGCAACCCTTGACAACTTGTTTTTAATTG
>NZ_JASJFG010001025.1:0-2289 GCF_030065375.1 Microcystis sp. M49636_WE2
AGATCGTCGTAACCGAGGACAATTTGACGCTGATGATAGGAATCACTAAAACTACTTTGATGGCGCGTAATTTGCGGAAAAGCGGCATCAATTTCTTCGAGATTAAAGTCAAAGTTGCCGGAGTAGGAATGGAGGGTTTTCCTGCGTTGGTCGAGGTATTGGGAGGAGGGAATATCAAAAGATAATCGGGTTTTATCGGTGACTTGAAAATAGGGATGGAACCCGATAGAAAAGGGCATTTTTTCGGGTGAAAGATTAATAACTTTTTGGTGAATTTTGAGGCTGTTTCCTTGCAGTTGATAGGTAAAGATTAATTGAAAATCAAAGGGATAGACTTGACGAGTTGCTTCATTACTGTTTAATTCTAGGGTTAAACTAGCGGCAGTTTCGGTGCTTTGTTTGCTCACTTGCCAGGGTAAATCACGAGCAAATCCGTGTTGTTTGAGGCTATAGTTTCGGCCTTGGTGTTGATAGGTATTATCGGGTAAGTTGCCGCAGATAGGGAATAAAATCGGGACTCCTCCTCGCACACTGAGGTTAGGATCTTTGAATCTTTCTGTGTCCAGATATAAAATATCTTCTCCGCAAATTTGCCAACGGGTGATGATTCCTCCCCTAGCGGGAACCACTTCCAGATAAGCGTCAGCTTCTTCATCCTTGAGACAATAGGTAAGATATTGATTTTGGTTTTGAGTGATCGTAAAAGTCATATCAGTTATCAGTTATCAGTTATCAGAACGTAGGTTGGGTTGAAGCATGAAACCCAACACCCGCTCATGTTACGCTACCACTAACCCATCCTAACAAATAATTGTGCCTCCCTACTTAGCTTAACCAATGAGGTTTTAGATTCGGCCCTTGTGAATAAGCTGAGATAGCCTAGCTTGAGATGAAAATTTGGGTAAGAAAATAGGCAATGGCGGCACTACCAACCGGTACAGTGAGATTATCTATACCTAGTTTCGAGAAAGTTTCTAGAATAGTAGCTCCGATCGCTGTCAATAAAGATACTAGAATAATTGGCGGATTTATGCCATTAATAAAAGATAAAATAATCAAGCTGACTAAAAAGCTGATTACTAACATAGTCAGGGAACCCTCCAGACTTTTGCCACTGCCGAAAATTTTGTAGGGATGTTGACCAAAATTTTGTCCGACTAGGGCCGCAAATCCGTCTCCCAAAGCCATAATTAAAATACCCATTGCCGCATATTCGGGGTGAGAAATTGGCCAAAAATAACCCACGAGAACACCGATACTAACAGCATAAAAAAAAGTTCCCCAACTGCGGCGACCGACACTATTAAGACTGGGTAAAATGGGGAAAAAATAGGATAGGATAGCGATAGTTGCCGCTAGGATCGCCGCGCTTATTCCCACCCAAGCGGGGATATTTAACCACCAGGCAAAAAGGATGACGTTTCCCGTGCCAATGTGGACAACCTTGCGGGTAATTTCGCCATTGGTGCTGAAAAGACTTTTTAATTTTTCAGCGATCAGAATCAGAACAGCTAGGTAACAGGCGACTAAACCGATCGAAAATAGGAGAGAGTGGGATAGTTCCACGTGGCAAAAGCGAAAATTGACTATCTATTTAGTTTAGGTGATCGAGGTGACATTGTTGAAAGGAATTTTTATTGGCTTAATTGAGGGATATCGACGGTTTATTTCGCCGCTATTTCCCCCTTCCTGTCGTTTTCAACCCACCTGTTCCCAGTATGCCATGGAAGCGATCGATCGCTTTGGTGTGCTGCGCGGTTCTTGGTTGGCAATTAAGCGTATTCTCCGTTGTCATCCCTTTCACCCCGGAGGTTACGATCCCGTGCCTCCCTGTCACCACAAGCACGATTAAAAGGCAAAAATACTGCCTATTTTCTTTGGGGAAAACGCTCGATATCGGCGATACCATAAAAGATAATCTGTTTATCTTTTAAACGTAGTCGATCGACTCTTAATTGAGTACCATCGAGGGCAAATTTATCTAAATCCATAAGGTTGTTAACGTGGCTGATTAAAGCTTCTCCTAAAGCTTTCGATCTTTCGTCGCCTTGATAAACCACATCAACAAATTGAATTTTTCGCCGTTCTTCCACAACCACAGCAGTGGTCATTTCTAGAAGAATTGGTTCTTCTTCTCCTAATTTAATTAGACTTTTCAGAGTTAAAGTTTTATCGTCATTGAGAATTAATTCCGTATTCTGACAGTGAATTGATTTACCTTCGTACTCTAATCTTTGCAGTTTTTCGACAATAAAAGGTGTATTAAAAGAGGTGGTTAAGTCTTCTTCC
>NZ_JASJFG010000167.1:0-5329 GCF_030065375.1 Microcystis sp. M49636_WE2
CACAATAATATCTCTGCTGGGTCGAGCAGTTAGGTAGCCTAAGATACTGGTTTCAATATAGACGCTTTCGCTCACGGCAATAGGAGAAAATCTATCCAACGTCCATCATACCCTATTTAGGGCTTGCTGAATAAAGGTGAAATGTAGGCAAGGTAAGGGTTTTGTGGCTTTACGAGCGAAACAGGTGCAAGATTTTGAGAGAATCGTGCTTCAAAACCTTGCGTCTTCATCGGCCCGCGTCCTGTAGGGGCGAAGCATTCGGATAAAAAATCTACGGTTTCACCGATAGGTTATTGCCCGAATGCTTCGCCCGTACTTATTCAGCAAACCCTAATTAGGGCTTGCTGAATAAATCTAAAAACCTTGTTAGATTAAGGCTTTTTCAGGGGGAAAATTCACACCCCACACCCCACACCCTGCCCCCACCAACAAACTTTTTCAGCAAACCCTAATTATTACCCTCTATTCTGTGCGATTAAAATAACTGTTTGCATTAGTCCGACGAGAAGACCGAGAATCCCACCGAGATTAACAATTCCCTGTAATTCCTGTTTAACAATGCCTTGAATGGCATTTTCCAGATCGGCCGGGGAAGTGGCATTTACCCGATCGCGGATTACCTGATCGATGTTGAGAATCGGGATAATTTGGGCGACTAATTTCTCTAAATCTTCCTCTAGATAACGCTCTAAAATTAACGCTAACTCTTGACTAATTACCCCTAATGATGTAGTCATTGACACCGAGGATTGCAGACGATTAATAATTAAATTAGCGATTTGATCCCAGTCGATCGTTTGTCCAAAATCTTGCAGAAATTGTTCGCCACTTTCTTGAATATAAATTCGCACCGTATCCCTAGTGGTTTTACGCAATTGTCTGACGGTGGAGATAGGTAAATTTTGTAAAGAGATACTTTGTAACCAGTTTTTCAGACGATTACGCATCTCTAAAGATAGTAATAATTCTTTGATTCTGGTATTAGCTAAATCCTTTTCATCAAGGCAAAAAGTGCGTAAGCGAGCGAGGGCATTGCGTAAACCGAATAAATTGGCTACTACCCAATAGGTTCCACTGGTTTTTTCTCGAAATCCTTCATCGATAACTTGAATATTGCGATCGGTTAAAAAGTCGATCAAAGCTAGACGGATAACATCAGCAGGTAGGACGGTTTCTAATAGCCAATCGGAGAATTGTCGCGCCTGTTGTTCACTGAGAGAAAATTCTAAGACTAGGCGATCAAAAATTTGATTGATCTGTTTTTCTAAAAAGTCCTGCCGTCGGGCTAAAACTTTTAGTAATTTCGCTAAAGATTCCCCGAATAAATCGTGAAGAATCGCCGCCAAAATCTCGGCTGTTTTTGCTTGCCGATCGCCTTTTATTTGTTTTAAAGCTAATTGTAACAGCCAGAGTATCGCCCCCTGTACCCTTTCGGTGTCGAGGAGTCGTTTAGCCAGTTTTTGTAATTCCTCGGGGGTTAACAGGGAACCCATGATCGTATCCGATACCCGGACAGCTAATCGATCTTGATTGCGAGGAATTAACCCCGGAGTGAAGGGAAGAGGACGCTTACCGATATAAATCGCCTTGTAGGGACGAAATAGCATTTTTATGGCTACATCGTTCGTAAAATAGCCAATAATTGCCCCCGCGATCGGCGGTAAGATCCATGTCCAAAGAGTAGGGAGATTCAATTTAGCAGCAAAAAATAAACGGAAATGTGAGTAGGTTATTTCTTCAAGACTAACACTCCCATCAGTCCTGCTAGGAGTGGATAGTGAACAGCGCCGGAAAATCCCGACCGATAGCCTAATTTTACCTGTTCTGGGCCCCGGGGAAAGCGATCGATACTGGGACTAATATAAGCGTACTGGTCAGTTAAGCCGTAGCGCTCGGCGGCGGGAACGACGATATGATCGAGATACCAGTTTTGGAATAGTTTGGCGATGGTTTCGGTGGGTTGATGGAAGTCAAGAATCGCCGCTTTAGCACCCGGTTTGAGGACTCGGTATAATTCCCCCAAACATTGGGCAATATCCACCACATTGCGTAATCCATAGCCGATAGTGGCACAATCAAAGCTAGAATCGGCAAAGGGTAAATTGAGGGCATCCCCCTCCATCCAGTTAATATTAGTGGCGCTAAAACGTTGACGGGCGATTTTTAATTGTTGTGGGGAAAAATCTAGTCCGATCACTTTGCCGGTTTTGCCCACTTGTTTTGATAATAGGTTAGTCAGGTCGCCGCTGCCACAACAGATATCGAGGGCAAAGTCCCCTTTTTCTGGTTGACACCATTTGACTGTCATTAATTTCCAGATATGGTGTAATCCTAAACTTAATTCCTGATTGAGGCGGTCATATTCGGGAGCGATCTGATCAAAAATTGCTTGTATTTCTGTGGAGTTAGGTGAGGATTGATTGGACATTTTTATAATATAGCACCAGAGAAAATCCCAGATGAAGTTATACCATTCTATCCTATCTGCGCCCACGGGGATAAGCTGTTGAGCATCTACAGCAGTTATAGTCATAGTGGGGAACAGTGACTTAGGTTACGCTTCATCTATCCGAGAACCTTCCGGTCGCAGTTCGATCAACAGGCCTTCCCGGGCGAGAATAGTTTGAGGCAGAATCTTTCTTACCTGTTCGCCAATGCGATCGAGAAAATCGTCATTATGGGCGGGATCGTGATGAAATAGAACTAACTGCTTAACTTGGGCTGCCTGGGCGATTTTGACTGCCTGCTGCCAAGTGGAATGGCCCCAACCCACCTTAGAATACTTAGGATCGTTGTATTCCTCATCGGTGTAGGCAGCATCAATAATCATCACATCCGCTTGCCAGGCCAAAGCCAGAACGTTATCATCAAGGCGATCAGGAAAATGTTCGGTATCGGTAATATATGCTGCCGATAAACCCTGCCAATTTACCCGATAACCCACCGCTTCTCCTGGATGATTTAAAGGACGGGTTTCGACGCTGACATCGCCGTAGTGGAGGGTTTCGCCCATTTCTAGATCATAAAATTCTAAATCAGCCCGCATAATCTGCAAAGGCACGGGAAAATTAGGATGTAACATCTGATCGTGTAATGTTTGCTTGATGGTTGCTCCGTTGGGGGAGGGAACCGCGTAGATATTAAAAGTATTGCCCCTGATAAAAGCAGGGGTAAAAAAAGGAAAACCTTGAATATGATCCCAATGGGAGTGGCTGAAAAATAAATGGGCTTTCGCTGGACTTTCTGCCATCAAAGACTGTCCTAGGATGCGTAACCCTGTACCACCGTCAAAAATTAATCTTTCTCTACCGACTTGCATCTCTACACAGGAAGTATTACCACCATAACGAACGGTTTCCGAACCTGGACAGGGAATACTCCCCCGTACTCCCCAAAATTTGATCTGGAAGCAGTTGTAGGGCATATCAGAAGTTGGTCTACTTGTGCTGATGGGCTAATAGATCAGATTAGCACTCTTCCACAATTAAGGCAGTGACTTCATCCCGAAGATAACGATCTATGATTAAGGGGTGAGGATCGTCACTTTTGCAAGAGCTAAGGTATGGATTTACAGAAATTCTTAGAAAAACTGCCCCAACAGTATCAGGATTGGGGATCGGCTTTAATGTCGCCTATTTCCGAGCAATTAACCCTTTTAAGCGAAAAAACCGCCTCCTATCCTGATCGCAATCTCTTTCCCCTGCTCAATCTCGCCGTTGCCTGTCTGCAACCAGAGGAGGTTTACTGTCAAGTGGGTTGTTTTCGTCGCGGTAGTTTAGTCGCCGCTTTCTGGGATAATAGCGATCGCTGCGGTTATGGCGTAGAAGCTTTTTTTAAATACGATCCATCGGGAGAAAAGCTAACTATATTATCTGAGGATTTGGAGGATTTTCAACTATCAGAACAGATATTTTTAAGCGATCAAGAAACGGAAAACTTTTTCGATGATCTGGCAGAATTAAACAGTGAAGAAAAGCTGGGAGTTTATTACTACGACGCCGCCGAAGACTATCGATCGCTCTTCATCTCCCTACTTTTTGCCAAAAAATTCTGGTCCGATTCCGCTTTAATTATCATCAATAAATGTCAGCATCCCGCTCTCCAACAGGCAATAAGAGATTTTACTAAAACCCATCCCCAAGCTCAGATAATTTTAGATGATAAAATCGCTAATCACGGTTTGCTTGGTTTGAAAAATATTTGTTTATTAGCTTGGAATGCTTCCCCAGGGATAACAGCCCTAAAATCCCCGAAAAAACTGGTTTTAAATGTGGGTTGTGGTCCCTATAATCCCGAAGCCTTACCCCAACTATTCCGCGATGGCAATTGGCAAGAAATTCGCCTCGATATCAATACTGCTGTTAACCCAGATATTTTAGGAACTATTACCGATTTAAGTGCCGTTCCCGATAACTGCGTCGATGCGGTTTTTTCTAGTCATAATCTAGAACATATTTATCATTACGAAGTTCCCATCGCCCTAGGGGAATTTAAACGCATTCTTAAACCCGAAGGCTTTTTAATGATCGTAGTTCCCGATATGCAAACCGCCGCCGAATTTGTCGCTAGAGGCGATATGGAAAATGAACCTTTATATATTTCTCCCGGAGGTCCCGTGCGGGCTTTATGGATGTTTTACGGTATGGGAACAGAAGTCCCCGGAATGCCCTATATGGCTCATAAAACTGGTTTTACCTCTCAAAATCTTAACCATAAATTACAAGAGGCAAATTTTGCCAGAGTCGAGGTAATTCGCAGGGAATTTGATTTAGTTGCTTTTGGGTATAAGTGAGGAAAGATTAGCAAAAATTGCCCGCACTTGTGGGGATATTTTTTCCCTTTGATTGATTAAATAAATACTAACGAGGGTTAAAGATACCCCCACCCATTGCAATACACTTAACATCTCACCGAGGAATAAATTCCCGAAAGTGAGGGCAAAAACCGGAGTTAAAAAAGTTAAAGAACTTAAACTGGTTAAATTGCCTTTGGCGGCTAAATAAAAGAATATTCCGTATGCGATCGCACTACCAAAAATAGTGGCATAACTTAAAGCTAACCAACCATTTAAATCTATATTCTGCCATTGATGGGATTCGGTGAAACCTGAAGCTAAAAATAGCGGCAATCCTCCTAAAATCATGTGCCATCCTGTGGCGCTGACGGGATCCGCATGACGACAGACAAACCGGATTAAGACTGTTCCCACCGCCATGGATAGGGAAGCCAAAAGCATGAGCATTTCGCCGCTATTTAGTAATTCCTGCCAGCTAAAGTCAATATTTACCGCTTTTTGTCCAAAAAAGTCATAAAACCATTGATCGGGCAA
>NZ_JASJFG010000573.1:0-2707 GCF_030065375.1 Microcystis sp. M49636_WE2
GTCGCGGGATTTGCCCCTCTGTGAAGCTGTAGCCCGTCAATTAAGGGAAAATCATCAAATCATTAGTTTAGAGGATCCAAGACAGTTAAAAGGCTTATTTCGCGGGGTAGAAATGGTGATCGGAATGCGCTTTCATAGTTTGATTATGGCCGCGGCAGAAGATTGTCGTTGTTTTGCCCTTAGTTATGATCCGAAAGTGTCGCGATTAATTGCCGAAGTACCGATGCTGGGTTGGGAATTAGATCAGTTACCAGAGGCAGTTAATGATATTAGTAACACTTGGATTAATTTTTATGCCAATGGAGAGGCATTAACCAGCGATCGCAAATATTTTTTAATCGATCGAGCTTTAATTCATCGAGAAATTTTATCTAGATTGGTGAGCTAATTTTTATGTCGAGTGCTATTACTGATGTTATCACGACTATTGCCCTAGCTGAGACAAGATTTAATCTCTCCTTAAC
The DNA here is from genome assembly GCF_030065375.1 of Microcystis sp. M49636_WE2. NCBI lineage: Bacteria > Bacillati > Cyanobacteriota > Cyanophyceae > Chroococcales > Microcystaceae > Microcystis > Microcystis sp. M49636_WE2. Next base: position 465 of record NZ_JASJFG010000573.1, read on the forward strand.
AGAAGATAGGGCATTTTTTCCCGAATGGCAAAGTGATTTACTGTCTCTATCTAGCCATGAAAAAAAGAGTTTAGATGAACTAAGACAAAGATATTTATACCAAAGATCGGCAGGACAGTTATTAGAAGGAACCGTGACTTTATTGTTAGTTTCTCCCTTACTAGCGATTGCGGGTTTTTACGATCCGCCTTTTCGAGTACGCGCAGAGGAATCGGTAAGCTTAACCGTCGATGATGGGGAAGAAATACTATCGGGTAGAATCGATGTTTTAGTCTGGTTAAATCAGTTTTGGGTGGTAATTGTAGAATCCAAAAAAACCGCCCTATCGGTTTGGACTGCCTTACCGCAAACCCTGGCCTATTTGATGGCTAATCCCCGGCCAGAAAAACCTAGCTTTGCTCTCGTCACCAATGGAGATGATCTTTTATTTGTCAAATTGAGAGCTAATGTCCATCATTATGCCCTATCTAGGGTATTTGCTCCCTTTATTTCCAGAGAAGAAATATATAAGGTTTTGCAGATTTTAAAACACATCGCTGAGGCGATTGAATAAAATCAAGAACAGATTCAATATTATTTGATTATTCCAAAGCGCAATTCCTATCTTAGAGCGGAATCGCGCTTTCAGATGTTAGTCAGGACTATGGGAAATTTATATTAGTACAAATGCTCAAACTCTCTCTCCCCTTTCTCTTCTCCCCCACTTCATAATTCATAATTCTCTCTCCCTGATTAATAACGGATGCGAGGATCAACATAAGCATTGATTAGATCGATCAAAATACTGGCAAAAACCACTATTGTCGCAAAAAAAGCCATTAATCCCTGCACTGTTGGGTAATCGCGCAGAGAAATCGCCCGATATAACTGATTTCCCAAACCCGGCCAAGAAAAAGTAACTTCCGTCAAGACTGCACCACCTAAAAGAGCCGCAAAAGTTAATCCTAAGACAGTAATTACGGGAATTAGAGCATTTTTCAGCGCATGGCCGATCATAATCGTTTTTTCTGGTATTCCTCTTGCTTTTGCCGCATCTACATAGTCCGCTTGCAAAGTTTGTTTCAGATTAACTCGCACCATCCGCTCAAAAATCCCACTCAAAAGAATGCCGAGAGTAAAACTAGGTAAGGCCAGATAATACAAAGCTGTGGGCAACTTATCTAGTTGCAGAGTCATCAGACTATCAAGGGTGTATAAACCCGTAATTGTCTGGGGTGGAGTTTCACTCAAAGGAAAACGAGTCCCCAAAGGAAACCAGCGCAACTGTACCGCAAAAATTAGCTGTAAGAGCATTCCTACCCAAAAAATCGGCAAGGAATAGGTTATCAGTCCAAATAAACGTCCCCCCGCGTCTAAGGGAGTATTGGGACGGGAAGCGGTGATAATTCCCAATCCGACTCCCACTATCACTGCAATCAGCATCCCATAAAAAGTTAGTTCCACCGTCGCTGGAAAATGTTTAGCGATAATCTCCCATACCGTCACCCCCTTACTGGTTAAAGAGTTTCCTAAATTGAGGCGCATTAGGTGAAAAATATAGTCTAGGTACTGGAAAAATAGGGGTTTATTCAGTCCTAATTGTTCTCTTAGGGCATTTTTGGCACTTTCAGGGGCGCGGTTGCCTAAAATCGCATCCGTGGGATCACCTGGGGCAACACGCATCAGTAGAAAAACCACCGTCACGATCGTCCATAACATCAAGGGAGCTAGGAGTAAACGCACCAGTAAATAGGATTGTAAAGCAGAGCGGCGAGACATGAGGGCTTTCCGATTAGAAAATAGACTCTCAAGGAACCATACCTCAAAATCGACCAGGCGATCGAGAGGGATTGAATAAAAAATTAAATAGAGGAAAAATATTTAGTACAGATAAACTGTTTTGTCCGCCCCGCCAGTTCTGATCAAGGGACTAGCAAAAAACACTAAGGTCCGAAAAGCTTACGTAGCAAGGGATAGAAAAAAGATCAAAAAATTTTGCCAAAAGGGGTTGACAAACTTAGGGAAGTTAGATACATTGATAAATGCGCGGTTGAAGCAAAGCGAAAGCGAAGCGAAACAAACGACGCTCGAACCTAGACAAAACAATAGTTTGAAAGCCAAGCAAAACAGCCTCGTTTAGAAGCAATTCTATAACAAAAAAGTCAAACCCGCAAGGGGGAGACAAAAAAAAGTCAAAAGAATCAAACGATTCATCATGGAGAGTTTGATCCTGGCTCAGGATGAACGCTGGCGGCGTGCCTAAC
>NZ_JASJFG010000485.1:0-3006 GCF_030065375.1 Microcystis sp. M49636_WE2
AGACAATCTAATCAAAATCCTCACTTCATCATCTAAATCCTAGCCATGACTTTTATTAATCCCCAATACCCTGAAAGTGAACTAACAGGTAAAATTATTGGTTGTGCAATGGAAGTTCACCGTATCTTAGGAAATGGTTTTCAAGAAGTAATTTATCAACGTGCTTTGGCAAAAGAAATGAACCTACAGGGATTATCTTTTTCGAGAGAACACGAAATGCCGATCTTTTATAAAGATGATCAAATAGGTACAAGACGAGTTGACTTTTTTGTTGAAGGTAAAGTGATGGTAGAATTAAAAGCCGTTATTCAACTTGAAGACGTTCACTTAGCACAAGCTATCAATTATCTCGAAGCTTATGGGTTAGATATTGGATTATTGCTTAATTTTGGAAATATCAGTTTACAGTTTAAAAGAGTTCACAAGCCGAAAAGAAAACCTAACTATAACTAGAAATAATTGAAGTGTATAAAACTTAAAATCCTAGTCCATCAAACAATCATAAAAATCATAGTTTAGACGTTTTCATCAAGCATTTTTGGGGGCTACGGTTCCAGAATTCGGGCTAGTCAAGGACTAAACCCGAACTTGACCGAGTTTTTTAATCCTCTAAACTAATCTTGACTGGATTAACTTTCCAAATCTCTTGACAATATTCCCATATCGTGCGATCGCTAGAGAATTTCGCCATACGAACCGAGTTGAGAATCGACATCCGCGTCCACTTGTCCCGATCGCGATAAGCTTCACTTACCTGTTCCTGACAATCAGCGTAGGATTGATAATCAGCTAAAAGCATATACTGGTCATCGTAGAGGAGAGAATCAACGATCGGCCTGAATAATTCCTGGTCACCATGGCTAAAATAACCACTCTTAATTCGATCGATCACTCCCTTCAATTCGCGATTATTTTTGTAATAGCTCATCGGTTCATAACCGTGGGCTTTCTTAGCATAAACTTCTTCTGCTGTCAAGCCAAAAAGGAAGAAATTTTCTGCCCCTGCTTCCTCGCGAATTTCGATATTAGCGCCGTCCAGAGTCCCGATGGTGAGGGAGCCATTCATGGCAAACTTCATATTACCGGTTCCGGAAGCTTCCTTACCCGCCGTAGAAATCTGTTCGGAAAGATCCGCCGCCGGATAGATGCGTTGACCCAAAGAAACGTTAAAGTTAGGCAGGAAAACCACTTTTAAACGACCTCTGACATCAGGATCCTTATTCACAATTTCAGCCACAGCATTAGTTAACTTAATAATTAACTTCGCCATAAAGTAGCCGGGGGCTGCCTTACCACCAAAGATAAAAGTGCGCGGCACGATATCGATCTGAGGGTTCTGTTTAATGCGATTATAAAGGGCGATAATGTGCAGAACTGCCAGATGTTGGCGTTTGTATTCGTGAATCCGTTTTACCTGCACATCGAAAATCGAATTAACATCCACCTCGATATTGCGGGTTTTCAGCATATGAGCCGCTAAATCGGCCTTATTCGCCTGTTTAATTTCATACCAACGCTGACGAAATTCGGGATCATCAAGGTATTGTTCCAGTTTTCGCAATTCCTTCAGGTCTTTTAACCAATTATCGCCGATTTTTTCGGTAAATAGTGCCGATAATTGGGGATTGCTCAATAAAATCCACCGGCGCGGGGTGACACCATTGGTTTTATTGTAGAATTTTTCCGGCCAGAGCATGGCAAACTCTTTCAGGGTGTCTTTTTGCAGTAACTCGGTGTGTAAGGCAGCGACTCCATTAATCGAGTGACTACCCACACAGGCTAAATTAGCCATGCGAATTTGTTTATTACCCCAACCAGCTTCTTCAACTATCGACAATTTGCCCAATAACTCCTCGTTATCGGGAAACCAAGTCCGCACATCGTCGAGGAAAAAGTGATTGATCAGGTAGATAATTTCTAGATGTCGGGGCAGCAATTTCCCGATCAGATCCGCCGACCAACGTTCTAGGGCTTCCGGCAATAGGGTATGATTGGTATAAGCGAAGGTTTTTTGGGTAATTGTCCAAGCTTTTGACCATTCTAAGCCGTTTTCATCCACTAACAAACGCATTAACTCAGCGATCGCAATGGCGGGGTGAGTATCGTTTAGTTGAATAGCGGCGGTTTCGTGGAAGTTTTGCAGATTTTTGTGGCTTTTTAGGTGAATGCGAATTAAATCTTGCAGGGAAGCGGCCACAAAAAAGTATTGTTGGGCGAGACGTAATTCGCGACCGGCGGGGGTATTATCGTTGGGATAAAGGACTTTAGAAATGGTTTCCGCGTCCATTTTTTCGGCCACGGATTGATCGTATAACCCGGCGTTAAAAGCCTCAAAATTAAACGATTCACTCGCTTCTGCCTTCCAGAGACGCAAAGCGTTAACCGTGTTGGTTTTGTAACCCGGGACGGGGGTATCGTGGGGAATGGCTAAAACCCGACGTTCCGGCAGCCATTGTACCCGTTCCTGTCCCTTATCATCGTGATAGATTTCCGTCCGGCCACCCAGTTTTACTTCCACACTTTCATCGGGACGGGGTAATTCCCAAGGATTGCCGAAGCGTAACCAGTTATCGGGGATTTCCACCTGCCAACCGTCTTGGATCATTTGATGGAAAATGCCAAATTCGTAGCGGATACCGTAACCGATAGCGGGAATTTCTAGGGAAGCGAGGGAATCGAGGAAACAAGCCGCTAAACGCCCTAAACCGCCGTTTCCGAGGCCGGGATCCGGTTCCTGTTCGATAATTTCCTCAAAATCAAGACCTAATTCCTCGATCGTCTCTTTGATTAGGTCGTAAATACCCAAATTAGCGAGATTATTGCCTAAATACCGCCCCATGAGAAATTCGGCGGAGAAATAGCAGACGAGTTTAACTTTTTCTTGTTTGTAGGTGTCGGTGGATTTCAGAAAACGACGCAGGAGGCGATCGCGAACGGTGTAGGCAAGGGCGACATAGTAATTGTAGGGACTGGCATTAGTGCGGTTAACCCCTTGCAAATAAAACA
>NZ_JASJFG010000834.1:0-3572 GCF_030065375.1 Microcystis sp. M49636_WE2
AGTAATTCGCCAGAAGTCCTCAAGCAGATGATCGGTGCGGGGATGAATGTAGCGCGGCTAAACTTTTCCCACGGTAGCTACGAAGATCATGCGAGAGTTGTTACCCTTTTACGGCAAATTTCTCAAGAATTAGACAATCCTATCACTCTCCTGCAAGATTTACAAGGGCCGAAAATTCGCGTCGGTAATCTCCCCAATGGTTCCATTACCATCAACGACGGCGATTATCTCACCCTTGTACCCATGGATGAGTATCGGGGAGAAGCGAACACCGTTTCGATCGATTATCCCTATCTGGCCGAGGAAGCCAAGTTAGGTGAGCAAATTCTCCTTGATGATGGCTTATTAGAGCTAAAAATCGTTGAAATTAACGGAAAAGACCTAAAATGTCAAGTATTGGAGGGAGGAATTCTCAAGAGTCGCAAGGGAGTCAATCTACCCCGTCTCAATTTGCGCTTACCTTCCATGACCGAAAAAGACAAACAAGACCTAGAATTTGGTCTTGCTCAGGGGGTTGATTGGGTTTCCCTCAGTTTTGTTCGTAAAGGAGAAGATATCAAAGCGATTAAGGCATTTTTAGCCGAGAGAAATCATGGGGATGTGCCAGTGATAGCTAAAATTGAAAAACCGCAAGCGATCGAAAATTTGGAGTCAATTATCGAGGAATGTGACGGAATTATGGTGGCCCGGGGCGATTTGGGGGTAGAGTTAAGTCCCGAAAAAGTCCCCATGTTGCAAAAACGCATTATCAGACTCTGCAACATGAAAACTATTCCCGTCATCACTGCCACCCAGATGTTAGAAAGCATGATTCACAATCCCCGACCGACTCGGGCCGAGGCCAGTGATGTGGCTAATGCCATTATCGATGGAACCGATGCGGTGATGTTATCGGGGGAATCAGCAGTGGGAGATTTTCCCGTCAAAGCTGTGGCTATGTTGGCCAAAATCGCCCATGATGTGGAAGCGGATGTGAAGTTTGATAATGTTCCCCCCAATCAGTCCGATGAAACTCACGCTCTCAGTGAGGCTTTAGTGGCGATCGATCAAACCCTTAATCTCCGTTATATTGTCACTTTTACCACCTCTGGCTACACTTCGCTACTGGCTTCTAAGGAACGTCCCTCGGTTCCCGTCATTGCTATGACTCCCAATAAACGAGTCTATCACCGTCTCAACCTAGTCTGGGGTGTGATCCCGATTCTTCTCGATCATCAGGTGTCCGTCTTTGAGGATGTGTTAAAGCAAACCGAATCAATTCTGCTTCAGAAAAATCTAGCGCAATCGGGCGATAAAATCCTGATTATGGCGGGAATTCCCATGCAGAAAACTAAAGGAACCAATTTCCTCAAAATTCACACGATTCCCTAAGTTCTAGGATTCAGGAGTCAGGGTACAGGAGATAGGAGATAGGAGATTATTTCTATTTATTCTCCCCACACCCCACACCCCACACCCTACACCCTACACCCCACTTCCCCACACCCCACGAAAAACTTTTTGCCGCAAACCCTAGATACAGATTTTGGGCGGTGGATTGGTTGTGATAGAAATATAAATATCGATCGCTTGCTATCAATCTTGATGAAAAGAGGATATTTTCTGGCTTTTATCGGCTCAATTGCCCTTAGTTGCTTATTATCTGCGGGCATAAACCTTTTTTCATCTACTATCACCACCGTCCAAACCCAGACAATTCTAGTTTCTGCCGCCGCTAGTCTCAAAGAGGCCCTAGAAGAAATCAAGCCGGGGTTTGAAAAAGCCCATGGCAACATTAAAGTTAACTATAACTTCGGTGCGTCGGGGGCTTTGCAACAGCAAATTACACAAGGTGCGCCGGCCGATGTTTTCCTCTCGGCTGCCACTAAGCAAATGGACGCTTTAGCAAAAGCTGGTTTAATCGATACAACTACCAGAAGAAACCTGCTCACTAATCGCCTAGTTTTAATCGTTCCCAAGAATTCCGCCCTAAAAATCAGCGATTTTCGTTCCCTGACTAACAGTAATGTCAAAAGAATTGCCGTGGGTGAACCGCGCAGCGTTCCCGTCGGTCAGTACAGTGAAGAAGTTCTGAAAAATATCGGCATTTTAGAGCAAATAAAACCAAAACTGGTCTTTGCCAACTCTGTCCGTAATGTTCTCGCCGCCGTAGAAACTGGTAACGCCGATGCTGGCATTGTTTACCTCACCGATGCCAAAATTTCCGACCGGGTAAAAGTAGTGGCTACGGCTGCCAATAATCTCCATTCTCCGATTATTTATCCCATAGCTGTGATTAAAGACAGCAAAAACCCGCAAGCTGCCAAGACTTTCGCCCAATATCTCACCAGGGCAGCCGCTAAAAACATTTTTGAAAAATTCGGCTTCGGAATAGCCAGATAAACAATGCCCGACTTTTCCCCCCTATGGATATCCCTGAAAACCGCCACCATTGCCCTGATAATCATCTTTTTTCTCGGTATTGCCGCCGCTTATTGGATGTTAGGTTATCGTGGACGGTGGAAATCCCTAATCGAGGCAGTTTTCGTCGCACCCTTAATCTTGCCCCCGACGGTGCTAGGCTTCATTTTACTCCTTCTATTCGGCAAAAACGGACCATTAGGACAGTTATTAGACCTATTTAACTTTCGCATCGTTTTTACTTGGTATGCCGCCATCATCACCGCGACGGTGGTAGCTTTTCCCCTGATGTACAAAACCACCCTCGGGGCTTTTGAACAGGTGGATGCCAATCTTTTACAGGTTGCCCGCACCCTAGGGGCATCGGAAGGGAAAATATTCTGGCGCCTACTTTTGCCCCTCTCCTTCCCCGGAGTATTAGCAGGATTAACCCTAGCTTTTGCCCGCGCTTTGGGGGAATTTGGGGCGACTTTGATGTTAGCGGGTAATATTCCGGGGCAAACTCAAACTATCCCGATGGCGATTTTCTTCGCTGTGGAAGCAGGAGCGATGACTGAGGCTTGGATATGGGTGTTTATTATCATGTTAATCTCCCTATCGGGGATTATCGCCGTTAATCTCTGGCAAAGTCAACGCAAACAGCAATTAGGACGACCGGGAGAAAGCAAACCTAACGAGATGGAGGACTGGCTGCCACCCTGGGAGGGTCGCGATTTTGCCCTTTTAGCAGCTGAAAATCAGCATTATAGGGATAAAATAGGCTTATTTGTTGATATAGAGAAATATTTACCCGGTTTTAACCTCTCGGTCACTTTTAACTGCCAAAATCAGCCCCTAGGATTATTAGGGGCTTCGGGTTCGGGAAAAAGCCTGATTTTGCGATCGCTGGCTGGGGTAGAAACGCCCTCAAGGGGCCGTATTGTCTTAAATGGTCGCATTCTCTTCGATTCCGAAAAGGGAATTAATCTCCCCAGTCGTCAGCGTCGTATCGGTTTTGTGGTGCAGAATTATGCCCTTTTTCCCCATCTCACCGTGGCAGAAAATATCGCTTTTAGTCTCCCCAAAAACTTATCTAAAAAAGTTATTAAACAGCAGATTGCCAACCAATTGGAATTAGTGCAGTTACCCGGCATGGAAAACCGTTATCCCCATCAATTATCGGGGGGACAACA
>NZ_JASJFG010000420.1:0-6644 GCF_030065375.1 Microcystis sp. M49636_WE2
AAGTAGCTCGTTATAATTAAATTAAAAATGGATTTTAGGTTCGATCCCCCCTGCTCCCCTTGATAAGGTAGGGTTGATTCATGAATCAACCCTACCCTTGATAAGGGTGGTGTCTGATAATTTTTAACGCCTACCTACTTAATTCTCCTGACTACTGACTACTAACTACTAACTACTGACTAGAAAATAGAGGCTGAAATAACGCAAATTCGTCAATCATACTAAATCCGTTGAGTATAGGCTACATATCAGGAGAGGCACTGACTGGAAAATAGAAGCTGAAATAACGCAAATTTATCAATCAGAATATTTTCATGTTTGGCGGTGTAACTTGTTGCATCGGGACTGACTCCTAAACAACCGCAATAATTGCAATGAAAACTCAAATCTGATCACTGATAACTGATCACTGATTAGGTACTAAAGTATTTAGCGGTGGGGTGATAGGTAATAATGGCGGTGGTGGATTGTTCTGGGTACAATTGTTCGCTTTCGTCCATATACATCCCAATGCGATCGCATCCTAACAGATCTAGTTGCTTGTATTGGTCCTGAATATTGGGACAAGCGGGATAGCCGAAACTATAGCGAGAACCCTGGTAACGCTGTTGTAGTATATCGCGGATATTATCGGGATCGAACTCTGCAAAACCTAACTCGCGACGGATGCGGGTGTGAGTCCATTCGGCCATGGCTTCGGCGGTTTGGACAGCCATGCCGTGATAATAGAGGTATTCCGTATATTCGTTGGCATCAAAGAGAGATTTAGCGTATTCCGTGGCGATTTCCCCCACCGTCACCGCTTGCATAGGGAAAACATCGATAATACCGGATTCCTGCGGGGCGAAAAAGTCAGCAATACAGAGACGGCGACCGGATTTCTGGCGCGGAAACTCAAAAATGGCTATCGGTTGCAGATTTTCGGGTTTTTCGCCTGCTTGTATCGATTCGGGATCGTAAATTAACAGGGAATTACCAGAGGATTGACAGGGAAAATAACCATAAATTAATGTGGGGTTTAGTAAATTTTCCTTGACAATTTTCTCTTTCCATGCTGTCAGAATTGGATGAACTTTTTCCTGTAAAAACTGGTCGTATTCTTGCTTAGATTGACTTTTGGGTTTGCGGAATTGCCATTGACCGACAAATAAAGCTTGTAGGTCCAAATACCAGAAAACCTCCTCGATGGGAATTTCTGCTGCCGTTAATATTTTAGTACCCCAGAAGGGTGGTGTTGGTCGGGGAATATCAACTTCCACCGCTTCGGAACGACGGGTATCAATAACTAATTCTTGGTTGACGCTGCCATCGGTAAAAATAGTATCGGGATTAACCTTTAATTCTTCGGCGACAACCGGGGGTTTTTCTGCCTCGGCAAACTCCGCTAAAAAGCCTTTACTATCATCCCATTGACCGCCAGCTTTAGCGGGCATTAATTTATCCATAAAATGCAGGTCAGAGAAGGCATCCTTACCATAGATAACCTGTCCATTGTAGGTTTTTTGGCAGTCATCATGGACAAATTTGGGAGTTAAAGCTGCCCCGCCAAGGATAACAGGAACGGTGATTCCTTTTTCATTAAAAACCTCTAGATTTTCCTTCATAAAAGCCGTCGATTTCACCAATAAACCGCTCATGGCGATACAATCGGCCTTATGTTCTTTGTAGGCTTCGATGATATTTTCTACGGGTTGTTTAATGCCCAAATTAATCACCCTATAGCCGTTATTGGTCAAGATAATATCAACTAAGTTTTTACCAATATCGTGAACATCCCCTTTAACCGTTGCGATAATAAAAGTCCCTTTGGCATTATTATCACCCTCTTTTTTCTCCATAAAGGGTTCTAAAAAGGCAACGGCTGCTTTCATAGTTTGGGCCGATTGGAGAACAAAAGGTAACTGCATTTGTCCCGAACCAAATAACTCACCCACTACCTTCATCCCATCCAGGAGAAAAATATTAATAATATCGAGGGGTGGATAGTCCTGTAAAGCTTGCTTTAAAGCCTCTTCCAGTCCCAATCTTTCCCCATCAATAATATGCTGTTTTAAGCGTTCCTCCACGGGTAAATTAGCATTACTAGAGGGGTCTTTTTTAGTAGTTTTCCCCGCAAATAATTCGGTTAATTTGGTCAGGGGATCATAAACACATATATCGCCATCAAAACGACGATTATCATAGATTAAATCCCGACAAATTTGCTGATATTCTGGTTCAATTTTTGCCAGAGGAAGAATCTTATTGGCGCTGACGATTGCCCCATCCATCCCCACCTGCATCGCTTCGTTGAGGAAGACGGAATTTAATACCTGACGCGCTGCCGGATTCAACCCAAAAGAGATATTAGACACACCTAAAAGAATATGACATTCGGGCAGTTCTTGGCGAATTCGACGCATTGCTTCGATAGTAGCCTTGCCATTTTCTCGGTCTTCTTCGATACCGGTAGAAATCGGTAAAGCTAGAGGATCAAAAAAGATTTCGTAGGGATTAATTCCGTATTCTATCGCTGCATAATAGGCCCGTTTAGCTATCTGGAATTTTTTCTCGGCAGTGCGTCCCATTCCTTCTTCATCAATGGTTCCAATTACTACCCCTGCGCCGTATTTTTTCGCTAAATCCAAGACTTGATAAAAACGCGGTTCCCCGTCTTCGTAGTTAGTAGAGTTGAGGATACATTTACCCCCCGCTACTTTTAACCCCGCTTCCATTTTTTCCCATTCGGTGGAATCTAACATTAAAGGTAGGGTGACATTATTAACTAAACGAGAGGCTAATTGGTGCATATCGCGCACCCCATCCCGGCCCACATAATCGACGTTGACATCGAGAATATGCGCTCCTTCTTTTACCTGCGCTTTCGCCATCGATACTAAACTATCCCAGTCTTCAACATTGAGAAGTTCCCGACATTTTTTAGAACCACTGGCGTTTAATTTTTCCCCGACAATAAGGAAAGAATTATCTTGAATATAGGGTTGGGTACTATAAATAGAAGCGGCGGAGGGTTCATAATGATAATGACGAGATTTCGGAGTTAAACCCTGACTTAGTTCCGCTAAAGCTTGAATATGGTCGGGACGAGTACCACAACAACCGCCGATAATTTGTACTCCCAAATCTTCGATAAAGTGCATTAAAGCCATTTTTAATTCTACGGGAGTGAGGCGATAATGCGCTTGACCGCCGACATTTTCTGGTAAACCAGCGTTAGGAATACAAGAAACAATAAAAGGGGAATTTTCCGAGAGATATTTAATATGGGGTTTCATCAAATCGGGACCGGTGGCGCAGTTAAGTCCCAAAATATCAATTTTATAGGGTTGTAAAATAGAGACAACGGCGTTAATTTCCGTTCCTACTAACATCGTTCCCATGGTTTCCATCGTCACCGAAACCATCAGGGGCAATCGTTGACCTTTTTTCTGAAATACTTCTTCAATAGCATTTAAAGCCGCTTTAATTTGCAGGACATCCTGACAGGTTTCTACTAATAATAAATCTGCTCCGCCATCGTACAGGCCCTCTACCTGTTCCACATAGGCATTTTTGAGGCTATCAAAGTCAATATGACCCAAAGTGGGCAGTTTTGTCCCCGGCCCCATGGAACCCGCCACAAAACGGGGTTTTTCGGGGGTAGAGTATTTATTCGCGCAAGCCTTGGCCAGTTCGGCGGCGCTTTTGTTGAGATAATAGGCTTGGTCGGCTAAATCGTACTCGGCTAAAACTATCGAGGTTCCCCCAAAGGTGTCGGTTTCAATCACATCCGCACCCACTGCTAAAAAGGCTTCGTGGACTTTCGCTACGGCGCTAGGTTTAGTATGGACAAGATACTCGTTACAACCTTCGTATTCTGCCCCACCAAAGTCCTCGGCCGTCAGATTTTGGCTTTGTAGGGAAGTTCCCATCGCCCCATCAAAGACGAGGACGGGATGCTTTGGACCGTTGAGGTAGTCAAGAAAGGGGCTATTCATAGAGAGATTTACTGCTATAGCATTTTGAAAGTTTATTGTAATACAGTTACTAGAAATCTGCTATGGTCGGCATTTCAGTTATCAGTGATCAGATTTGAGTTTTCAGTCGAGGAAGCCAATCAATCTAATTTTGTAGAACTAGACGGGCTAAACCAACTCCGGGATAATAATTACCGAGAATTTGTTGATAATCTAGGCCTTTTTCCGCTAATTTATAAGCTCCAGTTTGACTCATACCGCGACCACCGTGGGCCCAAGCGACAATTTCATCCGTGGCGGCATAAAGAGACTCGACTACACCCCCTTTATAGCTGAGAATCTGCCCGGCAGTGGCATTAACCGCTTGGTGAGTCGATTGATACTCCGAGCGAATGCCTTTATATACCTGCCAGCGCTGGGTATTGCCCAGATGAAACCAAGCATTAGCGGGGCGGATTATATGTACTAGGGCGTAGGAACGGGCGGCGATCGCTTGTGCCTTTAAAGCGTGCATTGGCGCAGTGGAGTGCATTTCACTCCCCACCACACTATAGAGATAGGCCTCTAAATTAACATGATTGACCACTAACAAGCGATCGCCTTGGGCAACAAGGAGGATTTTGCCCCGATACCAACCATCATCCACATAAACTAAACCATCGGCACTGGTGGGCTGCACAAAAATCACCTCTGGCAGCGATAAATCGCCCATTTTTAAGCCATTGGCACCTGGAATGACCGGTAAACCCTCGTTAGTGGCAATCGTTTTTAAACCACGACCTTGGCGATCGGTGATCACCGCCGGCCCGTTAACTCCAATCAAAACACTGGCCACATCCCTTTTAATCGCCACGCGAATTTCTATGGCTGGCGGCGTATAATTAGCGGGAACCAATAAGGGTTGTCTAGTTACCGGTTTAACCGCGGCAGCGGGGGCAGTATTAGGGGAAGTATTAGGGGAAGTTTGAACCGATGGCGCTAATTTTTTCGGCGCCAAGGGGGAAGATTGGGGAGAGGGGAATAGTTTCGGCGATGGTGCGGTTAAGGGTGCGATCGGAGATGGGATAATAGGAGCAGGGGAGGCAGCAGTCTCTAGATTTGCCTGCGGTTGCGGGGTTTCTGGTTTTTCCTTGGCTAAATAAGTTAAGAGAATTGGCGTAAAAGTAGCGATCGACAACAAAGGAACGGCACAATGGCGCAGCAGGGAAAAATAGGTACTAGCAGCAAATTTCACTTTAATCACACCATCTTTAATTTTCTTATCTAACTTTACCATTCCCCTCTCAGGCCGGGCAATTCTAGAGAAAAAATCTCGTATTCTTGAGCTTGTCAGGACAAATAAGGCTGAAATAGTCAAGAAAAGCCGAAAAAATTCTTAACCGCCCATCCTTAGATTAGCCGAATCTCCTCTAATCCAGGCTCTTCTAGGTTCTGTGTGATCAGCTTAACTTACCATAGAAGCGATCGATCTTTGTGTCCTTTGTGTCTCTGTGGTTCATTCCACCCCCTCGCTAGACTGACAGAGATGTTTAAGGATTTTGAGAACCTCGTATAAATCCCCCGGATTTCTCATGGCAAATAAACGAGAGGTTTCGTATAAAGGTTTACCGTCCCATAATAATTTAACAAATAAAAACTCGGAACCATTGGTCAACATTCCATAATTAGGACGGTTTGGATGAGGATTGACCATTAAATAAGCTAATAATTGCGGTAAACCTACTTCAACGGAATAAATAACCCGTTTTGATTCAATAATCATTACCCATAATTGCTCTTTTAGAATTAAAGTATCTAACCTTCCTTTAATTATTAAATCTTGATCTTCTGTAATAATTTCAACGGACTCTTCCGCTTTAATCTGAAAGGAAAATAGATAAAAGTTACCAATAAATAATAATGGGTCTAAAACCGTCATCCTCACCGAAGTTTCCAAAAAGGGAGGATAATTCAATAAGTTAAAATAACCTGTTTTGATTTTATCTAACAATTCTTTTTCCTGTTCAGAGATTGCTTTTAGGTCTTGCTGCCATTCCCCAAAAAAATGCTCATCTTCTATAAACTGTAGTTGAAAATGATTAATTAAATCTCTGAAAGTGACTTCTTTCGCTTGTAAAATTTGAACCATATTTACCTCTTTAATTAACACTTACGTTAATGGTAATTTGCTATTTTTAATTTAACCAAGCAAAATATCCGTTACTGACAGGGTTAACTGCTCTAAATCAGAGAGAACAGTTAAGGATATGGTCTTGTTTTGTTTACCTGCACATCGCTTCGGTTAGCATCGTTCATGTTTTTATCAGCTGCTTTCGCTCTTCCTACATCATCCAGATTAGCCATCGTCTTCTCCTTAATTTAGAGTACATGAAAGGTTCACTTTGCTATGATTTATCCAAGAGATTTATTGAGATGTAAGTAGTTAGGTGTTAAAAACTTTATTCCCCCTTTATTTCCCAGGGAAGGGGGGTTAGGTCATTCGGGCGATTTTTCATGTTGGCAAGGTCATATTCTGGTTTCATGGTTTTATTATCGATAATGTTTACTTTCGTTTTTACCCGTAAAAGTCCTCATTTAGAATCTGTTCAGGTGTGAAAGGACAAGCGAGGGGATACTCACTTTCTTGGGGAATACGAATACCAAATTGAGCGCGTTTACCCTGTTTGATGGCGACTTTACGAGCGCTGG
>NZ_JASJFG010000479.1:0-13927 GCF_030065375.1 Microcystis sp. M49636_WE2
AGGAATTTGGCCACCTGATAGCTGGCGCGGCTCGATTTCTCGGAATGCCCGACCACTGCGATAATTTTACTATTGCTGAAGATGGTTTTGAGCGCACCATCGTCTCCTTTAATATTCGGCATTGTCCCACCTATCTTAGAATAGAGTTTCGTTTCTGATAGAGATGAAGTGTAACCTAATTTGGCATCGACTTTTGACGGCAGCTTTAGCCACTGTGGAGAACTGGCAGCAATGTTTAACTTTTTTACCGGAAAAACAGTTAAGTAGGTAGGTGTTAAAAGTTGTCAGATACCCCCCTTATTAAGGGGGGATTAAGGGGGGATCCCCCCGCCTACCGGCACCCCCCTTATCAAGGGGGGCAGGGGGGATCAGAGGCAAAATCTATCTTCTATTTAATTATAACTACTTACTTATTACACATCCCAATCAATCCCTCGGTATCTGTAGGAAAATTTACCCGATGGTTGCCCCTAAATCCTCTGACTTGAGTTAGTACAAAACCTCATGAATTATCTTAGTATTATCATTCCGACTCTTAATGAGGAGTTAAGAATTGCAGCAACGTTAAAACAGATAGGTGCGGGGGTAGAAATTATTGTTGTCGATGGGGGAAGTACCGATAAAACTAGAGAAATAGCCGAACAATTGGGAGCGAAAGTAATTATTTCTTCTAGTAAAGGTCGTGCATTTCAGATGAATTTAGGAGCAAAAATAGCGAAAGGAGATATTTTGTTATTTCTGCACGGAGATACTTTACTTCCCCATGAATTTCAAGAACAAATTATCGATACTTTATCCCAAACTGGGATAGTAGCGGGGGCCTTTGAATTAAAAATTGATAGAGAGGAAAAAACCCTGCGTTTAGTGGAAAAATTAGTTAATTGGCGTTCTCGCTGGTTTTCCCTTCCCTACGGAGATCAAGGAATATTTTTAAAAGCCTCAATCTTTGCCGATTTAGGCGGTTTTCCTGAGTTGCCAATTATGGAAGATTTTGAATTAATACAAAGATTGAAAAAAAGGGGTAAAATAGCCATAGTTTCTGCTGCGGTGATTACCTCGGCAAGACGTTGGCAAAAATTAGGAGTTGGCAAAACCACCTTAGTTAATCAATTAGTTATTATTGGTTATTATCTAAAAATTCCGCCGCGCTTGTTGAAAAGTTTTTATCGTTTATGGTAACAAAGGCTGGCTTAAAAAGTATTTTAGGTCATTGTGTAATGTGGGGGCGCAACGTGGTCAGTGAGTTTATCGAACTGCTTACACCGAAAATGTAATATAGAGATGCAGCCGATTGCGTTTAGGAGTCCGTCGATAAAAACTTTTCTCTCCCGAAGTACCGATCGATAGGATAATTGATCATTGGAACATCTGCTCTGAGAATATGTCTCTTGATCGCCGTCAATTTCTTTATCTTTTAGGTGCTACCCTTGGCACAGCCACTCTTGCCGGTTTTAACCGTGCCGCTTTTGCTGCTACTGGTCCCTATGGTCTTATTGCCCTACCCTATAGCTATGATGCCCTAGAACCTTATATCGATAAGGAAACGATGCAATTTCATCACGATAAACACCATGCAGCCTACGTTAATAATCTCAACGCGGCAGTGGCAAAATATCCAGAATTGCAGAAAAAAACAGTAGTAGAATTAATTAAAAATCTTGACTCTTTACCCGCCGATCTTCGCATCACTATCCGCAATAATGGCGGCGGCGATCTTAATCATACGATGTTTTGGCAGATTATGTCCCCCGATGGCGGTGGCGAACCAACAGGAGAAATAGGAGCGGCAATAATCGCTAAATTTGGCAGTTTCGAGGAATTTAAAAACGCTTTCAACCAAGCAGGTACTAAACTTTTTGGTAGTGGTTGGACATGGTTGGTGTTAAATAAGTCAGGACAACTAGAAATTACCAGCACTGCTAACCAAGATAGCCCGCTAATGATGGGATTACAGCCAATTATGGGCAATGATGTTTGGGAACACGCCTATTACTTAAAATACCGTAATCAACGGGCTGAATATTTAAAACAGTGGTGGAATGTGGTTAACTGGGAGGAGGTAAATCGCCGCTATCTTCAGGCAAAAGCTTAACCATGACAACTTTTACGGTAACAGTTCCCGCTACCACTGCTAATATTGGGCCCGGCTTCGATTGTCTCGGAGCGGCCTTAACCCTATATAATCAGTTTACTTTTACCCTGCTGCCGGCAACGACAGCTAACCCTGTCAGCATTAGTGTCAAGGGAACTGAATCAGCTAAAGTTAGCCAAGGTGCTGATAATTTAATCTACACTTCTTTTTTGCAAGTTTATCAAAAAATAGGACAGAATCCGCCCCCGATCGCCATCGAGATCGGTTTAGGGGTTCCTCTGGCTAGAGGTTTAGGTAGTTCTGCCACTGCTATTGTCGGCGGGTTAGTGGCTGCCAATCAATGCGCCGGAAATCCTTTATCTATGGGGGAAATCGAAGCATTAGCGATCGCATTGGAGGGACATCCAGATAATGTGGTGCCGGCTTTGCGGGGCAACTGTCAGCTATCGGCAGGTGATAGCACAAATTGGGCTATTTGTCAAGTATTTTGGCAAAAAAATCTCATTCCCGTCTTGGCGATTCCCGATTTTGAACTGGCTACGGAAAAAGCTAGGGCGGTTTTACCGGAAAAAATTAGCCGTCAGGAGGCAATTTTCAATATTTCCCGCTTGGGTTTATTATTGCGGGGATTAGAGACGGGTAACGGCGATTGGCTGAGAATTGCCCTAGAGGATAAACTGCATCAACCCTATCGCCAATCTTTGATCCCGGGTTACGAAAAGGTGAAAAAAGCCGCCATTAACGCGGGTGCTTACGGGATGGTAATTAGTGGCGCAGGTCCGAGCCTATTGGCTTTAACTAACCCTGAAAATGCCCAAAAAATAGCCCCAGAGATGACCAATGCTTGGGAGGAAGTGGGGATTAACTCTGAGGTGAAAATTTTAGCTTTAGATACCCTAGGGGCGCAAGTAAACTGTTATGAATTATAAATTATGAATTATGAATTATGAAGTGGGGGAATTATGAATTATGAATTATGAATTATGAATTGGGGAGGTGGGGAAGTGGGGAGCTTTTCAGTGTTGCCAAAGGCACGGCGTAGCCGTCCAGTAAACAGTGAACTGATCACTGATAACTGATCACTGATAACTGACTCCGGACTGCCAAAAGCGTTAGTATAAAAATAAATATAAATAATTATTAAGAAAATGACGCAAATTACCGTTATTGGTGCAGGGATTGGCGGACTAACGGCGGCGGCATTATTGGCGCGTCGAGGTTATCAAGTCACAGTATATGATCAGGCGCTTGTACCTGGGGGTTGTGCCTCGACTTTTTCCCGTCGGGGTTTTACCTTTGACGTGGGGGCAACTCAAGTGGCAGGATTAGAAGTAGGGGGCATTCATCAGCGCATTTTTGCCGAATTAGGGATAGATTTACCCGATTCTGTCCCCTGCGATCCCGCTTGTGCCGTTTTTCTGCCGGGGGAAACCACTCCGATTAATGTCTGGCGCGATCCGCAAAAGTGGCAAGAGGAAAGACAAAAACAATTTCCGGGCAGCGAACCTTTTTGGCAATTATTACAAAAACTCTTTCAAGCAAGTTGGCGTTTTCAAAGTCGCGATCCAGTTTTACCCCCGCGCAACTGGTGGGATTTAGGGCAATTAATCGCCGCTTTGCGTTTAGATACTGCCATTACCTTCCCTTTTACTTTGATGACTGTGGGAGATGCTCTGCGATTATACGGCTTAGAGAGGGATAAACGCCTAAAAACCTTCCTTGATCTCCAGTTAAAGCTTTATTCCCAAGTTAATGCCGATGAAACCGCTTTACTTTATGCCGCCACCGCTTTGGCAGTTTCTCAGTCTCCCCAAGGTTTATCCCACCTTCAGGGTAGTATGCAGGTATTAAGCGATCGCCTAGTAACAGCTTTGGAAAAATACGGCGGTAAATTGCAAATGCGCCACACAGTGGAAAAAATACTGACAGAAAAGGGAAAAGCCACAGGAATTATCGTCAGAAATCAAAAAAATGGTCAAATATATCCAGAAATGGCCGATGAGATTGTGGCTAATATCCCGATCCAAAATTTACCACAATTAATCGATCGCGAAGCCATTCCCAGTCTTTATCACCGGAGAATCGAAAAACTTCCCCCCGCATCCGGTGCTTTTGTGGTTTACTTAGGAGTTGATCGCGCTGCTATTCCCCCCGATTGTCCTCCCCATTTGCAATTCCTCTACGATGACGATGGCATAATCGGCGAAAATAACTCTTTGTTTGTTTCCGTGAGTAAAGAAGGGGATGGCCGCGCTCCAGTGGGAAAAGCGACGATTATTGCTTCTTCCTTCACCGATACCAGTCTTTGGTGGCGAAAAGGAGAAGATAATTATCAGCAATTAAAAGCAGCATACACCCAAGAGGCGATCGAGCGTCTCGGTAATTATTTCCATCTTAGTCCTGATCACATCGTTCACATCGAATCAGCTACACCTCGCACTTTTGAACGGTTTACGGGGCGAAATCAGGGCATTGTCGGCGGTATTGGTCAAAGATTGTCCACTTTTGGCCCTTTTGGCGTAGCGACGCGCACTCCGATCCCCCATCTTTGGTTAGTGGGAGATTCCACCCATCCGGGAGAAGGCACTGCCGGAGTCAGCTATTCGGCGCTAACGGTAGTTAGACAGATTGAGAATCAATTATTAGCTTCTAGTTAGCGGGAATTAGGAATTATGAATTATGAATTATGAATTAGGAATTAGGAATTATGAATTATGAATTATGAATTATGAATTATGAAGTGGGAAGTGGGAAGAATAAATAAAAGCAATCTTCTGAATACTGAATACTGAATACTGAATACTGATAACTGTTAACTTACCCACTGATAACTGATAACTGATCACTGATAACTGATAACTGATAACTGTTATAAAGCGCCAGCTGCCGTGCGATCGAGTATTCCCGCTCCTAGATGAGAGGTAATATTAATTGCTTGCAAGACCGGTTGAGAGTCAACTCCTTTGGGATAATCGATAACACTAACCGCGCCATTTCCCTGTTTAATATTCCAGAAATTAGCGGGTTTTAAACCCAATAAATAACAAAGAATCACCTTATTAATGGCATCGTGAGCTACTACCATAATTGTCTTAGGTTGATCACTATTACTATAGGTTTTAACGATTTGCTGCCAACAAGCGATCGCTCGATCCCAAACTTCCTGTAAATTCTCCCCTTCCGGCATTTGCACGGTTTCCGGGGCATTTTTCCAGTCTTCTAACATCCCGGGGAAACTTGCTTCAATTTCCTCCTCTAATTTACCTTCCCAAAGTCCGTGACAGATTTCTGTCAGATCTACTTGGGTATCTAAGGTGATATCGGGGTGATATTGCAGGATAATTTGGGCAGTTTCCTTGGGACGGGACAAAGGACTGGTGACAGCGTGATTGATCGGCGTTTCTCGCAGAAATTCGGCGGCTTTCTCAGCTTGAGCTTTGCCATTATCATTGAGAGGAATATCGCGCACACCTTGAAAACGTTTATCCCGATTCCATTGGGTTTCTCCGTGACGCACCAGTAGCAGCCTAGAACCTTGGAAAGGAGGACGCGGTGGGGGTAAAGCTATCCCTAAGTGTGCCGTTTGATTGAGGGATTCCACCTGGACAGGATCACCAAAATCACGCGTAAAATTGAGAACATTAACGCAACAGTTAGATTGTTGCAGGGAATGGTATAAGGAAACTGGAATACCGATGGCACTGAGGATTAAACAGCGATTAATGCCGTTATGGGCAACAATGAGGATAGTTTGGCCCTCGTGTTGGGGAATAATTTCTCGCCAAAAATCTTGGGCCTGTTGATAGAGGGAGAGAACGGGATAATGTTCTTGACCATCGGGCAGTATCATCTTAAATTCGTGAGGTTTTTGGTGCCAATCCCGATATTCTTGGAGGTATTGAGCTTTTACCTCCTCTTTGACCATATTTTCCCAGATAGGCAGATCGATTTCTAGTAACTGCGAAGTGGGTTGAATGACGGGAGAGTTATTTAAACGAGACTGAATCACCTCAGCAGTAGATTTGGCTCTTTGGAGAGGACTACAGTAAAAAGCGGCGATATCGATTTGACTGAGGGCATTTCCCACTTTTTCCGCGTCCAGATGGCCTTTTTCCGTCAAAACCGAGCCATCACTGCGACCTTGTATTTTCTGCTGTGCGTTATAACTGCTTTGTCCATGACGAACAATAATCACACGGGTAGCCAAGCGGTTCAGTCTCCTTAACTAAAAGTCTCAATATCAGATTACAGGCGATCGGGATCGGAGTACAAATCAGTGATCAGTAATCGGTAATCAGTAATCAGTGGAGATCGGCGAGCATTTGTACTAAAATTTCCTTATGCAGTTTCAAGGCAGCACAGCGTATCAAAACTTCCTGACATGAAAATCTCTTTGGGATCAAGGGTTTGGCGTTTTTGTCAAGAAATCATGACAATGTACTTGGTCAAAATCAGAATCTTGCTGTTTAATAGGTATTTATAACAAGCGATTCCCTTGATCCCCATCGAGTGGATCTCTCGTTCACAAAGCAATCGATGAGTAGTTGGAAGGATTACCCAGATCACTGCTTTTGCAAATGCCCAAAAACATTTGCCGTCGTAACTAATCGGAGAGCGTCAACTCATGGTTCCAGAATACCCCCCCTTAGATGAGATGACCTTGCGGCAACTGCGACGAGTTGCCAGTCAATACAGCATCTCTCGTTACAGTCGGATGCGGAAAACGCAGTTAATCGAGGCAATTACCCAAGCTATGGGAGTAAGCGGCAATTTTAAATCTATTATTAAAGAGGAAAAACCAGTGGAAGCAGCAAAATTTGAATTAGGTCAAGCTAACCCGATCGAAGATATCCTAGGTTCGGTGGATGATGGTTTAGGAGATCTGCCCGGTGGCTACGGTGAAAATCGCATTACCCTCCTACCTCGCGATCCTCAGTGGGCCTATGCTTACTGGGATATCCCCAACGAATCGAAAGAAGATTTGCGTCGTCAAGGGGGACAACAATTAGCCCTACGTCTTTATGATGTCACCGATATCGATCTCAATAGCCAAGGCGCCCACAGTGTCCAAGAATATCTCTGTGATGAATTGGCCCGGGAATGGTATTTACCGATTCCAGTCAGCGATCGAGATTATGTTATCGATATCGGTTATCGTTGTGCTGATGGTCGTTGGTTAGTTTTGGCCCGTTCTCCTTTAGTGCGGATTCCTCCCGTCTATCCTTCCGACTGGATTGAAGATGTTTTTGTCACCGTTAACTGGGAAGAAGAACTGGTGGGCAAAACTGTTTACGAACTCGTTACCCCCAGCAAACGCTACGGCAGCGGTGCCGGAACCACGGGAAGCCCTATCTACGACCAAATTTTCGAGAGTGTCGGCGATATCGAGGCCCTACGGGTGGCCGGTTCCTTGTTTGGTTCCATGCAGCACGTCGCTGGTTCCGTACCGATGTCGGAAGTGATCAGTTCTTATGTATTCCCCTCTGGAGTTGGTATGTGGGCAGTTCCCACGGTATCGGGACTAACCGCTTCCGGTATCGGGATGACTGCTTCTGGTATCGGTATGGGTGCTTCGGAAACCCTACAACGTCCGCGCAAATTCTGGTTAGTTGCCGATGCAGAATTAATCGTCTATGGTGCCACCGAACCGGATGCCACCGTAACTATCGGTGGTCGTCCGATTAAACTCAATCCCGATGGCACTTTCCGCTATCAGATGTCCTTCCAAGACGGTTTAATCGATTATCCGATTATGGCCGTAGCCGCCGATGGTGAACAAAATCGTTCTATCCACATGAAATTCACCAGGGAAACCCCCTCTCGCAATACCAACACTAAAGATGAGGCGGTTCTAGAATGGTTGTTCTAGATTGGGTTTTCTAACGTTACCAAAGCCAACCTAATTACTTCCCCCTAACTGAGATTTAGTTAGGGGATTTTTTGGGGATTGTCAACGCTATCAACTTCTATTCCCAAATCTGACAGCTTAGATCGCCCGATTTTTGGGAAAGACGCAGATTTTCACCGTAATCGACGGGAACATCGATCACCGTAGGGACATCTTGCCGGAAAGCATCCTCTAGTGTCGGGATCAAATCCTGAGTAGATTCCACCCGATAGCCTTTTAATCCCATACTTTCAGCAAATTTAACAAAATCGGGATTACCAAACTTAATAAAAGAAGATGTCCCAAAATAGTTTAACTGCTTCCATTCGATTAAACCGTAACCGCCATCATTAAAGATGAGAGTGACGAAGGGAGTCCCCACCCGCAAAGCTGTCTCCAACTCCTGACAATTCATCATAAAACCGCCGTCTCCCGTCACCGCCACAACGCGCTTATCGGGATAAACTAACTTAGCGGCGATCGCACCAGGGATAGCAATACCCATAGCGGCGAAACCGTTAGAAATAATGCAAGTATTAGGACAATCGGAGTGATAATGGCGGGCCATCCACATTTTATGAGCGCCCACGTCACAAATAGCAATATCTTCCGGTCCCATTACCTGACGCAGATCGTAGATCAATTTTTGTGGCTTGATCGGAAAACCCGTATCATTGGCATAGGTTTCGTAATCGGCCCGAATTTCCGTCTTTAATGCTGCGGTGACAGGAGTTGGTTTATTCTGGCGATCGGCCCGTTTGAGGATATCGATGAGAGAATCGGTGATATCACCCACCACTTCCACTACTGGGGCATAACTGCTGTCAATTTCCGCTGGAGTCATGCCGATGTGAATAATCGGTAATTTCCCGTCTGGATTCCATTTTTTCGGGGAATACTCGATTAAATCGTAACCAACAGCGATAATTAAATCACTGCGCTCGAAGGCACAACTAATCAAATCCCGTTGCTGTAATCCTACCGCCCAAAGAGCCAGAGGATGGGTATAGGGAATCACCCCCTTACCCATAAAAGTGTTAGCCACAGGGATATTCAAGGCCGTGGCGAATTCCGTTAAAGCCTCACTAGCATTAGCGCGAATTGCCCCATTTCCCGCCAAAATCAAGGGATTTTTGGCTTTAGAAATCACTGCCGCCGCCATATTCAAAGTCCGGTAGGAAGCGTAAACTTTTTCCTGACTATCGAGGGGCAAAGGACTACCATCGGCAGCCATAGCGGCGATATTTTCGGGAAGATCGATATGAACTGCCCCCGGTTTCTCACTTTGGGCGGTTTTAAAGGCTCTCCGTACCACTTCCGGGGTGATACCCGGCCGGACGATCTGTTTATTCCATTTCGTCACCGGGGCGAACATGGCCACAAGATCCAGATATTGATGGGATTCAATGTGCATTCGATCGGTTCCCACCTGGCCGGTGATGGCCACCAAGGGCGCCCCATCCAGGTTAGCATCGGCTACCCCCGTCATTAGGTTAGTCGCCCCCGGTCCTAAGGTGGAGAGACAAACCCCCGCTTTTCCCGTCAAGCGTCCATAGACATCGGCCATAAAAGCCGCGCCCTGTTCGTGACGGGTGGTGATAAATTTGATCGAGGAGTTTTTTAGGGCTTCCAAAACATCGAGGTTTTCTTCCCCGGGTAGCCCAAAAATATACTCGACCCCTTCATTCTCTAGACATTTAACTAGAAGTTCGGCTGTGTTTAATTCCCCCATAATTCCCTCCTGTAGAGCTTACTTCATCAGTAAAGTCTCTAGAGATAGTTCATCCCGGCGGATTGAGGTTGTTGCGCTCAACTCGTCGGGATGATATCAGTAGACTATATGTACCAATGTAGCTGACTAAAATTTTGTTTAAGTCTATCCATATACTATTGTGACTTAGATCTTGACCCTTGGCAGATTATTTATTAGCACAATGGGGAGGAATTTTTTTTAGGCCGTTAATTCTTCGGCGGCGTGAGCTAGTTGGGCGGCGACTTTGGCTAAATAGGGACGACTTAACCACCAGATGAAGGGGGACAGCCAACCGCGCAGGGTGACAGAATAGGAAATATAACTACCACAGAGGGTTGATTCCACTTGGTACGTCATTTTCTGTTCCATGCCGGGGATAGCGAGAACTCTGAGGCTGAGGAGTTCCCCGGGGCGGACATTTTCCACGAAAACCCGGATAGGAATGGGAGTCAGACGGGTGACAGCTTGATAGATTAACCCCGGTTTAGCGATTAAACCCAGGGGAACATCAGCCTTGGCGATCAAAGGATGCCAAGAGACATCGGCCACATTGATTAATTTTTGCCAGAGGACATCGACAGGGGCGCTGCTGACCACCCGATAGGTTTTGTAGAGTGAAAACTTACAGAATAGTTTGCCTTTGGCCGCTACAATCCTTAGGGAAAAATTGAGAATCACCGATTGCCCCCCGCAAAAATAATCCAGGTAATCTTCTATTCTAGAAAATAAATGGCTTTCTGGGAGTGTGAGCTTTTTATAATTTTAACTTAGTCTCAGCAGAAGTCCCTCACTTAAGTGCGATCGGATGAAGGCTGACTTTGTATATAGACAATTCTCAAAAACTGAGCCACAACAAACAGATCTCCACCACTATTCCTTACGCGATAACCGAGCTTCGGCGGGTCCTGTTGCAAGAAAAAGTATGGGTCTTGTAGCAAATTAAATTGTATTCAGTGCAGATAGAGCATCAAGGATGAAGGGAAATCCTGTCAGAGAAGCAACCCTCTGGGGGTGTTAATTTCTTAAACAATTCATCTAATTTGACTTCCAAGCTTTCTTTGACTACTGTTGAGGTTACTGCTGCCATGATTTTTCAATCATATACGACCTCTTCATTTTAGATCATTTGCCTTTTTCTCTATTTAATTTGGTAAGTACCTAAGCAAAATTAATTACACATCTAAGCCACTACTCCGTCAGACTTCTGGTGTGAGCAAACAGTGAACTGAAAACTCAAATCCGATCCCTAATAGCTGTCTCCCGTCTCCTGTCTCCTGTCTCCTGTCTCCTGTCTCCTGTCTCGACTAGGAAATTAATTTTGCACGACTACTTATGTAACCAACAATTCCCGACAGAGAAGTAATCATAATCGGTCAGAAACCGGACCTAGCCGCCTCTACCGATGATGGCGTGGAGGATCGCCTCAATGGTGTTATCCTTGATATCAGCGATCGCTATATCGACGAAAGTAGTCGTCTCAAAAGCTACCTCGACCTTTAGCCCTGGCGGAAAACTTTCCTGTCAGCGAGCGATCGCATTTTTCATCGTCTCTCCAGAGGGTTATCAATAAAAGCGATCGCTATTTACAGGCCATTACTGCGATTGTGTAGGCGTTATTATTCATCCCGTTAATATTAAAATTAATCTGATAGGGCTGTCTACCCGTGGGTGATTGGAAGGGTAAAGAATAGGTTTCACCCCGTTTCATTTCGACATTTTTCTGGAAGGCACTATTAACCGAATTATCGGGATACTTGAGATTGATCGTTACTCCGTATTTGCCATCGTTTTCGGGAACCATGACTCCTTTAAAAGAGGCAAATTTCACCCCGGAGGGAACGGCGAAATCGGTGTTAAAGTTATTCTTTCCTATGGCATCGATCTGTTTGCGGATATGGGTCTGATTAGTGGCTACTTCCTTGAGGTACTGACAGTTTTTCGGAAGTTCTGTAGCCTGATCTTTAGTAGCGGCAACAACCCCTATTGATGTCAGTCCGAGGATTAAACCGACACAGAGAAGGCTGAAAGTTTTTGTCAACATGATAGTTCTTCCCGTTAAGGTTTTCTAAAATTGGCTCTTCGGGGACGATTAAAGATAATTAAGCCTTAATTGTCCCGCCTTGACTTTTTCCGTGACCAAAGTTCTCACTAATTCTAATTCTTGGCGCGGTACTTGGTCATTATCGCTCACAGTGGAGCGAGTTCTCCTGTTTCTTCTGGGGTTAATTTCTGTGCGTCAACCCGTGAGATTTTCAGAGAATTGCTCCTCGTTTACTACTAATATTTAACGTTGGCAGGCTCGGAGAAACTATCAAAATTCTGCAAATCTAACTTTTATTTTGTTAAGAATTATCTCGCAAAGTTGCCGACGGACACTCACCGAACATTTTCTTATAATCTTTGGCAAATTGACCCATGTGCCAGAATCCCCACTGTAGGGCGATCGCACTAACGGTAATTCCTTGACCCGCAGACGCTTTTAGTTGTCGTCGTACCCCGTTAAGACGTTGAATTTTGAGATAAGTCGCAGGTCCCAGGCCAAAACATTCCTGAAAACCATAACGGAGGGTACGTTCACTGATGTGCAGTTCTTGGCATAGATCGAGGATCGAGAGGGGGCGATCGAGATTGTCCAGTAAGATCTCCTCTGCTCGCTTAATGTAGGGATGTCGTATTGAAGGGCGCAGCGGCGGATAGTTTTGATGGGAATCGAGTACATCTAGAACCAGAGAGATAAAATCCTCTCGGATCAGCGATTGCATAGCTGGCTCTAGAATTGTCTGGGGTTGTCTCCAGAAAAGCTCAAAAATATATCTTAAATGAGAGCGGAATCGTCTCAGGACAGTCGGCTCTGGTTGAATTGCCAGGGTTGAATCCGTAATTAAAGATGCTACCCCGAGCCGATCGGTTTGTTCGGCCTGGGAAAACAGAGAATCGTTATCGATAGTAACCAGAGCGAGGGGCAAGTTTCCCGATCGAAGCATATCGATCCCCCTGGAACTTTTCTGCAAGAGAGCGGAATTCGACGATAAAGAATACCCGTGCCACTTGAAGACTCGGGGTGTAGACAAGGGTATCCCGACGGTGATTGTCCCGGGAGGAGAATCCCCTTGAGAACGAATTCCTCGATTGTAAATCGGTCGGGCGAATTGTATGCCCCCGACTTGAGCTACGAACAGTTCCCCCTCGAAAGTTCCCGCCTCGATCGGTCGATGAACCATGTCCCAACGAAAAGCTCTCATCCGCGACCCTAGTTCATCGATATCGTGAAAAGTAATAGTCTCGATCAGGGGCTGTAAATTGATATTCATTTTGTCTGATTTGGGATAGCAGAATTATTAAAAATTATTAAGTATTATTAAGAGTTATTCTCTTGTAAATATGCAGGATACCTCACTAATCTTAATTGTAGAGTTTTTTGGCTTTTATGGGTTAATAACGTCAGACTCTGACTTTTTTCCTTGATTGAAACAAATAGGGTTTTCTGGTTATCTGCAATATTTTTTAAAATTTATGGTCAATTCTTAATAAAAAAATTACCGAAAAGTTCTATCTATAAGTCTAAGTTTGCCATTTTTTGATAGCGATCGCTCTTGCCAAGCGTCTATAATAGTCTTCTAGAGGCTAATAGATAGAAAGTCGCTGTTTATTCAAGCAAGAAAATTTAGAAAGAAGATAGGAGATAAATACCCTTAAAATTAATTAGCAGGAGGAAATATTACCAATTAAAGGTTCGCTGCTATGAAATTCCGTCAATTGATGCGGGCAACAGAAAATAAATACAATCGGCTGCTGGCAAATCTGCTCTCGCTCTACATTATTTACCCATTTTTAGTATATCTACCCCTGGGAGATTTGCTAGTTTTCTTTTTCTTCTCCCTCTCTCTGATCATCGCCGTCTATCAGATCGATCGCAGTAAATTGGCTTTAAGATGTAATATCGGTCTGTTTCTAATTGCCCTCCTCCTGCGAGCATTCAGCACGATTATCCCTATTTATAGCGATTTCAACCGTTGGTTCGATCTGTCTAGTACATTAATTTCTCTAGCTTTTATTAGTTTATGCGTGTACTCGATTTTACTAGAATTAATTCTCGCCGAACAGGTAACATCCGATATCATCAAAGGGGGAATTTGTGTCTATTTTCTCCTAGGATTTTTCTGGGCATCCGCTTATAGTATCGTCCAGATTTTTG
>NZ_JASJFG010000089.1:0-2382 GCF_030065375.1 Microcystis sp. M49636_WE2
ACCAATCCTTCCGCTAATTCTGTCATCAGGGGAGCGATGCCGATCGGTTCGGGATAATAGTTATAAGAATAGAGCAAAATTCGCATAGGGATGGCAATTTGGTTGGGCGATTCAGTTTCATGATTTTATCAATAGTTACTGTTTTTTTGACAAATCGGATTCGCCTTTGTCAGGGATTACCCTAGAAAGAGGTGAGGATTCGGTCAGAGATGCGGAAAAAAAGGGAAATTGGCTAATAAATTAATCCTCAAAACCCCTAACTATTCTCCCTTACCCCTGCCTCAATACTGACCCTTATTTTTCGCGTACCCGGTGGCCGATATCGCGACGATAATAGATGCCCTCAAAGTGTATCCTTTTCACCGATTGATAGACAAGTTCGATCGCCTGATTAAAATTAGACCCCATAGCAGTGACACCCAAAACGCGGCCGCCATCGGTGAAGATATCGCCGTGTTTTAAAACCGTGCCGGCGTGGAAAACGATCGCTCCCTCGGTTTCAGCGGCCTTAATTCCAGTGATTAACCGGCCTTTTTCGTAGTGGTCGGGATAACCGGCAGAGGCAGCCACCACACAAACAGCACTACCGGAGCGCCATTGTAAAGAGGGGAAGTCAGTTAATTTTTGTTGAGCGCAAGCCAGCAGTAGGGGTGCGAGGGGAGTTTCCAGTAGGGGTAAAACCGCTTGGGTTTCGGGATCGCCAAAACGACAGTTAAATTCGAGAACTTTTGCCTCTCCGGCGGGGGAAATCATTAAACCCGCATAGAGGACTCCCCGATAGTCAATGCCGCGTTTTTGCAGGGTGGCGACGATGGGGGCGAGGATGTCTCGGTCCACCGCTTCGATAATGGCGGCGGTGGCTATGGGTGCGGGGGCATAAACTCCCATACCGCCGGTATTTTTGCCGGTATCGCCTTCACCGATGCGCTTGTGATCTTGGGCGGGTAGCAGGGAACGAAAGCTGATCCCATCGGTGAGGGTGAGGATGGACACTTCTTCCCCCTCTAGGAATTCTTCCACCACGACTTTAGTAAAGCCACTGGTAAAAAGATCATCGATCGCTTCTAGGGCTGTATCTACGGTTTCGGCGACAATTACCCCTTTTCCTGCGGCTAATCCGTCGGCTTTCACCACGATGGGCGCTCCTTGCTCTCGGATATAAGTTTTTGCTAATTCTGCATCGGTAAAGGTTTCCGAGGCGGCGGTGATCACTCCGGCTTCGCTCATTAATTCTTTGGCCCAGGATTTGCTCGATTCAATTAAGGCCCCGGTTTGTGTGGGACCAAAAACGCC
The DNA here is from genome assembly GCF_030065375.1 of Microcystis sp. M49636_WE2. Lineage (NCBI taxonomy): Bacteria > Bacillati > Cyanobacteriota > Cyanophyceae > Chroococcales > Microcystaceae > Microcystis > Microcystis sp. M49636_WE2. The sequence goes on from NZ_JASJFG010000089.1 coordinate 1,294, forward strand.
AATTTCTTGGGACAGAAGATGATCGGTAATGCCGAGGGAGAGGGGATATTCTGGGCCAACAACCACCAAATCGACGCTATTTTCCTGGGCAAAACGGCTAATTTCAGCAAAATCCTCCATTGCTAGGGGGATATTTTCACATTGAGGTAAAATTGCCGTTCCCCCATTACCTGGAATACAGAACACTTGTTCTACTTGAGGCGATTGTAGGAGTTTCCAAGCTAGAGCGTGTTCTCGACCACCACTGCCGATAACGATAATTTTCACGGATAGACGCAGCCTAAATGACGATGGTTTAATTATCCCCTAGCTCTGGGGTGCCATTGGCTAGAAGTTGAGATTACTTAACTTTTTAATCCTCGCTCCCCACCTGTTGAGCAATAACCCTAGTCCTACGGAGGTGATCAGATAACTGCTGTAAAGGAGTCAATTGTGATTAGATAGTAGATGCTCCCTTCTTAGGCTGTCCCTATTTTGGGTCATTCTACGCCATCGAGTTGGCTCTCTCGGACATGGGGTCAAAAATATTCACAATATTAGATTATGGGCGCAAGCGTTGCGTCCCTACATTGCACACGGTGCGATTGAGAGAGCCAAGAAGAATCGATTTTATCTGATCTAAGTCCCCGTTAAACCTCAATCTATCTTTCAGATTATTCGGAATTTACTCTAATTATTTTTACTGTCTATGCCCTGTCATTTATCCCTGAATCAACTAGCTCAATTATTGTCCTTACAAGATAAGACTGACATAAGTTTTAGTCCCGATAGTTTAGTATCTGGCATTAATACTGATAGTCGTAGTATTGAGTCAGGACAAGCATTTTTAGCCTTAAAAGGTGATAATTTTAATGGTCATGATTTTATCGATATGGCTATCAAAAGAGGAGCGGCGACATTGATTGTCGATCAGCCAGTTTCGGTCAATTCCTCTAAAAATATTCCTGTATTCCTAGTCCAGAATACCCTAGAAACTTATCAGCAATTAGCCCATTGGTGGCGGAATCAATTTACTATACCCGTGATTGCTATTACGGGATCGGTGGGGAAAACCACCACTAAAGAATTAATCGCCTCCGTATTAGCAAC
>NZ_JASJFG010000117.1:0-3708 GCF_030065375.1 Microcystis sp. M49636_WE2
GAAGCCGATAATTTAGCGATTATCGGGGTTGCTCAACAGTATAACCGCCCCCGTCATATAATTATTTCTAGTGTGGAACATTCGGCGATCGCTGAACCCTGTAAACAATTAGAGCAGCAAGGTTGGCAAATTACTCGTCTTCCCGTCAATCGTCAAGGTAGGGTTAATCCTTTAGACCTAAAAGCCGCAATTCAAAGCGATACGGTCTTAATTTCCATTATTTACGGACAAAGTGAGGTGGGAACCCTACAACCGATTGAAGAATTGGGCAGCATTGCCAGAGAAAGGGGAGTTCTTTTTCACACCGATGCGGTGCAGGTGGCGGCAAGATGCGATATTGATGTGCGGAAACTGCCCGTAGATTTATTATCTCTTTCCAGCCATAAAATTTATGGAATGCAAGGATCGGGGGCTTTATACATCAGAGCCGGTGTTGATATTTTACCATTACTGCGGGGCGGTGGTCAGGAAAAAGGCCTGCGATCGGGAACCCCAGCCGTACCAGCGATCGCCGCTTTCGGTTTAGCGGCCGAATTAGCCCAAAAAGACTTAATTAGCGAAAAAATGCGTTTAATCGCCCTGCGAGATCGATTATTTGACCTCTTAGCCGATTATCCTTATCTGCTGCCCACGGGGGACCGATTCTATCGTTTACCCCACCACGTCAGCTTTATTGTCCGTCCGGACGATGACAGTCACATCACGGGAAAACAGCTAGTTCGTCAGCTTAATTTAGCAGGAATCGGCATTAGTTCCGGATCCGCCTGTCATAGTGGCAAACTTTCCCCTAGTCCAATTTTAAAAGCTATGGGCTACAGCGATCGAGAGGCACTAGCGGGAATTCGTTTAACCCTGGGAAGGGACACCAGCGCCGCCGATATCGATTGGACGGCTCTAGTATTAAAACAAGTGATCGATCGCTGTTTATCTGCTTTAATTGTTAGCAAGAGTTAGTTTATCCCTCAAATTGTCCTTCGATCAAGATAATTTCGCCAAAATCGGGAATCCATGCCACCCAACGGCCCTGATCCTGTTCACAGAGTAGTAGAGCTTCATCAAAGCTGTATGGAGAGGGAAGCATTCTGAGTTGTACCCATGTGTTTGCTTGGGGGCAAGTAACAACGGCAGTAGTGCGAGATTGTAGTAAGAACATACACAGATCACCCTGATAATTCTGTATCTAAATTTACAAAAAAACCGATGACTGTGGGTAACTTTGTTTGAAATCTTTACATCTCCAGAAAATTATCGGCTGCATCTCCTAATTTGTGACTTTACCTCACCTATAGGTCAGCAGCAGAAGTTATTCCAAGAGGGCGAATGCAATTCGCCCCTACAATAATATTATTGCGCCCAAAATTTCCTCTAGATATTTCGACCAAATTGAGCCGATTACGCCAATGACCGGCACTTTTTTGATTTCAAAAAAGCCTCAAGATATTATCCGACAAGGTTTTTAGATTTATTCGGCCAATCCTAGTTATGATCATTACTGGTACATGATAGTTAATAACTGGTAATGGTAAGTTCTTTCCCTCGCAGCTATAAAATCGCCGTCATCGGTGACGTTCACGACCAATGGGAAATAGAAGATAATTTAGCTTTAGAAGCTTTACAAGTGGATTTAGCCCTATTTGTCGGCGATTTTGGCAATGAATCCCTAGAAATTGTCGGTCGGATTGCCAGTTTGTCCTTACCAAAAGCCGTTATTCTCGGTAATCATGACGCTTGGTATAGCGCCACCCCCTGGGGACGAAAACAATGTCCCTACGATCGCGATAAAGAAGATCGTGTCACCGCTCAGTTAGAATTATTAGGGGTTGCCCATGTGGGTTACTCAAAACTAGACCTACCCAGTTTACAGCTTTCGATTGTTGGGGGTCGTCCCTTTACTTGGGGGGGATCCGAGTGGAAAAATGGAGAATTTTTGCAAGAACGCTATAATATCAGCAGTTTTGCCGAATCTACTGCCAAAATTATCGCTAATATTCAAGATACTGCCTATAATAACCTGATTTTTTTAGCTCACAATGGTCCGGCTGGACTAGGAAAGGAAGCGGAAGCTATCTGTGGTCGCGATTGGCAACCCTTGGGAGGGGACCACGGGGATCCGGATTTAGCAGCGGCCATCGAACAAGCACAGCTATTAGGAAAACAGGTTCCTCTCGTCAGTTTCGGTCATATGCACCACCGTCTCCGTCATACTACTTCCCGTTTACGCAATCCCGTGGTCACTTCCGAGATGGGAACTGTTTATCTAAATGCTGCGAGTGTCCCTCGCATTCTCCACTCCGATAGGGGTAAATCTCGCAATTTTTCCCTAGTCACTCTTGAAGAAGGTCTAGTCACAGAAGCATCTTTAATCTGGTTGAATGATAATTTCGAGATTATCAGTAATAGAAAACTTTATCACTCCGGAGCGTCAATCGATCGCCTATCTCCTCAATCTTGTTATTCTTAAGTTTTGAAAATAGACCTTTTCTTAATCTTATGCGGTACAACCACTAATATCAGTTATCAGATGTCAGGTTTCAGTTAACTGTTTACTGATAACTGAAAAAAAGCTCCCCAATTCATAATTTATAATTCATAATTCATAATTTATAATTCATAATTCATAATTTATAATTCATAATTCATAATTCCCTATAGATAGTTAAGTTTTTGAGCGAGTAGAGGTAAAGCAAGAGCGATAGCAACACTAACAATCATACCGATAAAAGCTTTCAAGGCATCCCCTAAAACCAATTTACCCGTGGCGGCTAAATTAGGGGTTTCTCTGGTTAAAGTCAGAGAAATTTCTCGACCTCCTAATAAACCTAAAAATACCCAAGTGGTACTCATGGGAATATGATTATAGCCAACAAAAAACAGTAAAATTAAGCCATAAATCAAGTTAATAATTGTTGCAGAACGCGGATCATGGGCGTTAGTTTTGCTAGTGACAATTTTCTCGATTTGACCACCATGATTAATAAAAATGATGGTTTGCAGGAGTAGCATAACTGTTAGAGATAAAACTAACCATGTTGCTGCTAACTTTCTGGGAAGATAGGCGAAAATATTAGCAAAATCTTGCATTAACCATTGACTCCAGAGAAACCCGGTGGATAACCACTGTAAAACCACCCAGATTTTTTGAGGTTCTTTATTAACTGTTTCTAGGAAAAAGTTTTCTAATCGATAAATAATTCGATAGATGACTAACCCCACTATAACAGCAAGAGCATAACCCCAAGCGGATTTAACTAACATTTCATCTAGAGATTGGGGAGCAAAAACTGTTAAAACTAAAAAGGTTGTACTCACGGGTATTCCCCAAGTGGTGAGAATTAAAATTGCTAAGGGAGGAACGATATAAATCCAAGTAAAATTTTCTGGTAAGGGAATCATTTCTAGTCGATTATAAGCCACATCTCCCTGATTAATGTACCAACCAGCGATAAAAATCGAGGCTAAGATTATACTGGAATACAGCCATAAAATCCACCAGGGACGTTCTTCATTGGCACTTAAAAAAGTCCCTAAAGTCTGTAGGGAATCGTTGGCAACGATTGCATAAGCTGATAGAATAAAGCCAGCAATCATAAAAAAATTACTCATAGACAAGTGAAAAAAAAATAAAACTTAAAGTAATACAAATCCCGTTCAAACAGTAGAGAAAAGCGCAGAGGTAGGAGAGCGGGAAGTGGGGAAGTGGGAATAAAC
>NZ_JASJFG010000770.1:0-1463 GCF_030065375.1 Microcystis sp. M49636_WE2
AGTAAATTTATAGACCATAGCGATTTAGCCAAAGCACTAGGTCGTTTAAGGTTGTAAAATCAACAAAGCCTCAGCTAAGGACTCTAATTGCTCGATTTCTAGAGCCTGAATCCGGGCAGCCAACACCTCATCCACTGCACCAAAGCGACGTTGCAACAGACGCAAAATCAGGGCAGATTCTCCTTCCAGTCGTCCTTCCAGTCGTCCTTCCAGTCGTCCTTCTTCCTTGGCTTCACGATATACCCTTGTATCTGCCAATTGTAGTCCTAGCATTGCTTCCACCTCCTGCCGACTCAAGTTAGTAAATTTATAGACCATAATTGTGGCAATCATTTCTATTATGGCGCGACTGGCTTCTGTATCTGCAATTTGCTCTTGGGTTCGTGCCAGTAAATAGCGGGCTTTTTCTGGTGCTTGGGTTTCTTCCACAGTAGTGAGTACCATCAAGGCAACCCCTAGGGGTAACTGCTGAATTTCCCCTAATTCGTTCAGATAAATTCGATGCACCTGAGGACAATTGAGGAGCGCTCGGTAGGGATGGGTGTTACTTTGTTCTAGGCTGCGGGTGGGATAGATGACAACAATTTGCCAATCGGTAAATCGTTCTCGCTGGCGGTAGAAATATAAAAATGATTCACCAAAAACCCTTTCATAGAGTCGTTCGTCTTTTTGAAATTGCACTTCGCAAAAATAGATTACCCCGCTACTATCATTATCGGGTGGCAGGAATACGCCATCGATCTCAAATTTGGGTTCTTTGACGGCTACGGAGTCAAAGCGGTATTCGGTGGCATTATCTGGCGGGTTTTCCAGTAAATCGAAGAGAAGGGAGGGGGATTGTTGAAAAAGCCGGTAAAATATCGAGTCTCGTTTCATTATGATCGGGATTGCACCTAGCAAGCTTTCCCGATCTTCCCATGAAACCCCTCAAAAAAGAGAGAGGAAACCCGCGTCTCCTCTCCTCTCCCTTGAGACATTATTTTCCAGCTTTGCGGACAGCACCCCTGATTTATTCTCCCCTTTGACTCTTGCATGAGTGCCTGAGTGCCTCTCCTAACCAAGAAATTAATCAGGTTGATGACATTAAAGAAAGCCTTGATCCGAGTTTTGATGAAGTGCTTTGAGAAATCGCAGAAAAACAACGAAATCTAAAACCGTAATTTTCTGTTAGAATTGGCAGTAATTAAACACCACGCTTGTAGGAGCTATGGTTAACCTCACCTATAACAAAAATCGACCTCTTCCCAGCGCCGAAGAATTGCCCTCTTCCGATGAAACTCCAGTGGACAACCAGTTACAGAATGATATTCCCAATCTGCTGCTAAATTTATTAGCCTTAATTTGGTCTGGTCGAGATGATTGGTATTTTGGGGTAGATATGGCTGTTTATTATAATCCAGACGAATCAGCTTTTGTCCCCGATGGTTTCTTAGCAGTTGGAGTCAACCATGATACGGGAGAAA
>NZ_JASJFG010000887.1:0-3550 GCF_030065375.1 Microcystis sp. M49636_WE2
GGGGATCAAGGGGGGATCAGCACCCCCCTTATCAAGGGGGGATCAAGGGGGGATCAGCACCCCCCTTATCAAGGGGGGATCAAGGGGGGATCAGCACCCCCCTTATTAAGGGGGGATCAAGGGGGGATCAGCACCCCCCTTATTAAGGGGGGATCAAGGGGAGATCAGCACCCCCTTTATCAAGGGGGGATATACTTACTTGTCAACTAAATAGAACAATTAGCAATAAAATACAATAATAATTTTTACTTTTTACTTAATCGATCATGCTCAAACAGATACGGAAACTACTTATCAATTTTGGTCAACAATGGCGCGATGAAGATTTCATGAGGTCGATTCATCTCATCGAAAACATAGTTTCTAAGGTTTTATCCGTAGCCTTAATTGTTGTTATTATTGTTTCTCTTTATGACCTAGTAGTTATCCTAATCAAAGACCTATTTACTACGGAACCCGTCGGTTTTTTTAGTAAAACTTTAATTGAAATCTTCGGATTATTTCTCAATATTTTGATCGCTTTAGAGTTATTAGAAAACGTCACTGCTTACCTAAGAAAACACATCGTACAGGTTGAATTAGTCGTAGTTACGGCTTTAATTGCCATCTCTCGAAAAATTATTATTTTTGACCCCAATAAATACAGTAAAGATGATTTAATTGCCCTCACTGTGGGAACCTTAGCTTTAGCGGCAAGTTATTGGTTAATCAGAAAAGTTAATCGCGATAATCGCTCTTGAAGTAGTGATTAAGTACCCAGACAGGATTAATCACAGATATTTTTGACTTCTGGAGTTGAGCAGTTCTGGGGTTCTCTCCTTCCAGAGTGTCAATTTAACTTTGTCCAATTACTGATTAGGGAAAGGGGTAGATTTAGAAAACCTAAAACCTAACCCTTCTAAATATTTACTCGACTCTAGAAATATTACCCGCTTTAATCCAACCTTCGCGACCATCGGACAGACGCACGCGATGCCATTGGCCATCGCTGCTGGTTCCCACCACACTGACTTTAGTATTATAATCCAGACCGCCGAGACGAGTCGATTCACTGGTAGGTTCAGAGCGCAAACTTAAACCGCTTTGCCATGTCACCCGCGCTTGATAACCCTCGGATTTGGTTTCTCTTTTTGTTTCTTCGGGACTGGGTTTCGGGGAAGCTTTTGGTGCTGGTGCAGCTGTGGGAGACTCTTTCACCTCAGCTTGGGGTTTAGCAGCTTTTTCCTCCTTAGTTTCCTCTTTTTTCTCCTCGGTAAAGACGGGTTTAGGAGGATTAGAATTCATACCGGAGAGAAGCATATAGGCGACAGCAGTAGCCCCACCGACCAAAATCGCCACTCCCATGACAAAACCGAGCATAAATTGCAATAAACCGGATAAACGCTTCATATTGGTGCTAAATTAACTGTTAGGATTGACATTAAAACGATCATCGCGAGAGGCTAAACGAGCTTTACCGGACTTAGCCCAATCCTGTAGAAATTGAATCTGTTCTTGGGCAGTGCGAGCCAGGGGTATAATCTGACTAGCGGCCTCAAGCACATCATCGGTGCTAAAGTCGCGATTTTGACTAAACCCGATGTGCATCGCTTCCACGATGGTTTGTTCGATTTCTGCCCCCGAAAAATCGGGAGTTTCGTAGGCTAATCGCTTTATATCATAACTTTTCAGATTATGGGGCCGCACTTTCCCCAAATGAACGCTAAAAATCTCCTCGCGGGACTTTTGGCTAGGTAGTCCGACAAAAAATATCTCATCGAAGCGTCCTTTTCGCAACATTTCCGGGGGCAGAGATTGGATGTTATTAGCTGTAGCGACGACAAAAACCGGCGATTGTTTCTCGGCTAACCAAGTGATAAAAGTCCCGAAAACCCGCCCGGTGGTTCCCCCGTCGCCTTTCCCATCCACTCCGGCGAAAGCTTTATCGATTTCGTCTATCCACAGCACACAGGGAGCTAAAGCTTCGGCGAGATTAATCATCTGACGGGTACGCGATTCCGATTCTCCCACCAATCCGCCAAATAAACGCCCCACGTCTAGACGCAGTAGGGGTAAGTGCCAATGATGGGAAATAGCTTTCGCTGTCAGGGATTTACCCGTCCCTTGAATTCCCACCAATAGTAAACCCCGGGGATTGGGTAAACCGTAGGCGCGGGCGCGTTCACTAAAGGCACCACCGCGACGAATCAGCCAATCTTTGAGGTTATCTAGGCCGCCGATGTCAGAAATCTGCTCTGTGGCGGGATAAAAGTCTAATATCTGGGTTTGACGAATCGATTGGCGTTTTTCTGCCAAAATTAATTCCACGTCCTCTGGCTCAATTTTGCCGTGACTGGCTAAACATTTGGCTAAAACCCGACGAATTCTCTCTAGGGATAATCCTTGGGCAGAAAGCACTAATTCATCCAGGAGTGGTTCTTTGACGGGTTGTCCGGTGGCGGCGATTAATCGCTGGATTTCCTGTTTAATTTCTTCGCCACTGGGGAGGGGAAAATCGACGACGGTGATTACTTCGGTTAGATCCGAGGGGATAGACAGTTCGGGAGCGACGATAATTAGGTTTTTGGGCTGAGATTTCAGAGAACGGGCCAGATTTCGCAATTTTCTGGCGATGGCAATATCTTCTAAAAAGCGCTGGAAATCGCGTAAAATTATGATCGCGGCGATGTTAGTCGGCAGCTTTTCGACGAATTCAAGAGCTTGCAGGGGATTACGCCGAGCAAAGTTCTCGTTATTGGGATTATCTTGATAACCATCCACAAAATCCCAGACATAGACAGCACGGTTATTGCTCTGTTTGGCAATATCGGCGATCGCTTTTTCCAGACGTTCTTCTTCTAGGGTGGTAGTATAGATGAGAGGATAACGGGCCCGCAGCAGTAATTCAAATTCTTCACCAAAGCTCATAGCTATTCGTCTATAGTTTTTGCTATTTATATCGTCATCGAAAATTTGGGTCTGAAACCCCGTCGTTCTACGACGGCTTTACTGTTAAATATTAGCGCATTTACAAAATATATGCTAAAATGTGAGACATGGAAAAAGCCTATTCTTACCGATTTTACCCAACACCCGAACAAGAGTCGCTATTGCGGCGCACTTTGGGCTGTGTAAGATTAGTTTACAACAAAGCTCTCCATGTCAGAACACAAGCTTGGTATGAAAGACAAGAAAGAGTAGGATATGTTCAAACTTCTTCAATGTTGACCGATTGGAAAAAACAAGAAGAATTAGACTTTTTAAACGAAGTAAGCTGTGTACCTTTACAACAAGGGTTAAGACACCTACAAACAGCTTTTACTAATTTCTTTGCTGGTCGTACTAAGTATCCTAACTTTAAGAAAAAACATCAGGGAGGAAGTGCCGAATTTACCAAGTCTGCTTTTAAATTTAAAGACAGACAAATCTATTTAGCTAAATGCACAGAACCCTTACCTATTCGATGGTCAAGACAAATACCAGAAGCTTGTGAACCAAGCACAGTAACAGTCAGATTACATCCCTCAGGACGTTGGCATATCTCAATAAGATTTGATGACCCAACGATTAA